>DPMS01000700.1 GCA_003541285.1 Actinomycetota bacterium | reverse complement strand
ACTCCGGGGACCGGGCTGCTCAGTCAGGTCATCGAGCGCGGCGAGGCCGGCTCATGCGGTTTCGCGAGCTTACCCGGGGCTTGGCGGCCCTCCCGGCTAGTGAGGCGCACCGCCGCTGCTGGCGTCGGTGAGCAGGTGATAGGCGCGGGTGAGGAGCTTGCGGGCAATCGCCTGGTGGCGATTTTCTTGCCGCGGCGGCGGGCGATGTCCTGGTAGCTGGCGGCGTAGTCCGGGTGCCGCTTGGCGGTCTGCGCGGCCTCGCACAGCACCCACCGCACCCAGACCGAGCCCTGCTTGGAGATGTGCCCGTGCCGGACCGTGCGGTCGCTGCCGCGCACTGCCGGGGTGAGCCCGGCCCAGGACGCCAGCTTGCGGGCCGGGCCGAACCGGGTGATGTCGCCGATCTCGGCGGGCAGGACCAGCGCGGTGAACGGGCCCACCCCGGGGAGCTGGGTGACAACCTTGACCCGGGGGCCGGCTTTGGCCTGCTGGTGCACCTCCCAGTCCAGCCGGCCGATCGGCTCCTGGAGCGCGCCGGTTAGCGCCAGGCCGTCCTCAACGACTTCGCGGGAGACGGCGGGCAGCGCCAGCGAGGCGAGCCACTGGCGGCCCGGCCCGCTCCAGCAGCCCTCGGGCCGGCCGTGGCCGTGATCGGCCAGGACCGCGTGGATCCGGTTGCGCAGCAGTGTCCGCAGCCGCACCAGCTGTGCCCGGTGCCGCAGCAGCGCCCGCAGCTGGCGGACGGCGGGCGGGGCCGATCCACGCCTCCGGCAGCAGGTCCGCGCGCAGCAGCTGCGCCAGGATCGCGGCGCCGGCCCTTGTCGTTCTTCAGCCGCGCCGAGGCGATCGCTTTGCACTGCAGCGGGTGGACCAGGTGCGGCTCAAAGCCGTAGTCCTCCAGCAGCTCCACCAGCCACCCCCAGCCGAACGCGGCCCCGGACGCCGCCGGCGTGTCCGGCGGCAGTCCGCCGATCACGGACAGGATCGGCTTGACGCCGTTGGGCACGTTGCGGTTGGCGAGTACCTCGCCATGCTGGTTGATCACCGCCACCTGGGAACGCTTGCGGTGGACGTCGATTCCGACGTAAACAGACATCGAGGGCCTCCTTCCCGAGCTCGTATGTCACCCGGAACGTAAGCTCACCGGGCTGAGCAGGGAAGGGGGTCAGGCCTGACGCCCGGCCCCTATAGGGTCAGGTCAGCGTCCCGCGGCGTGCACTCAAGTCCGCTCAGATCCGGCGCTGTTGCTGTACTTTCGGGCTGTACGCGCCGATGTGTCAGGGAACCGTTCCTGGAGGTACCACCCACTGAACTGCCTGACCCGTGACCTGGGCAATGAGGTCGTAGTCGCTGTCGTAGTGGAGCACCGTGACGCGTTCCCGCTCAGCCACGGCAGCCACCAGCAAATCCGGGAAACCGACCGCCCTTACACGCCCGCTCCGCCACAGCGCCACCTGGACCGCCAGGGCACGCCGCCAGTCCTCATCATGCGTAGGCAGCCACTCATAACCGGCGTCCCGGTCCGCGCGCAGCTCATCGAACTCTTTCGCGCTCCTGGTCGCCCACCCGAGTTCGAACTCGATGACCCCGCATGTGGCAACCAGCCCAGCCTCGATCAGCGGGCCCAAGACCGCGGTCACCGGCCCATGGCGCAACCGGGCCAGGACACTGGTGTCGGCCAGATAGCCAGCTACTGCCGCCATGCGGCGCGCATCACTTCCTCATCCTCCAGGTCAGGCAGACCGCCAGAGGCCAGCCGCTGCAGATCCCGCCGGCGGGCCGCCAGGGCAGCCACCTCGCGCAGAGCCGCATTCACGGTGTCCCTCTTCGTCTCGGTGTGCAGCGCCTCCTGAGCAGCAGCAAGGTAGCCCTCATCCACATCAATCAGGGTCTTAGCCATCTCCACCTCCCACCCCAATATATCTAACTTGCCCCCTCACGGATATATGCCTTGCAGGAGACTACTCACCGAAGACTAGGTACGGCAGCCGACCGTGCACAGGACGCCAAGCCTTGGCCGTATCTTGCAGCCTCTACACGCGATCACCGCCTGTTCTCACCCGGCATGGAGTGCGCGTGTAACCGCCGTTACGTGCGGTTTGCGGCATGGGACGCGGTGTGCCAGGCAGCCGCGCCGATCCGGGTGTTCGGTGCTGTCGCCTGGCTGGCGCGAGTCCGGACCAGAGGTTCTGCTCGCCGGCCATGGACCGGCGCGGCTGTTCCACCGCAGTGGCCGGAAAGGGGGTCGCTGGCAAGGTGGCAGGCGGGTAGTGTCCGCTGGCGTGGAACCTGCGGATCTTGGGTCACCAGCTGCGGACGCGGGCCGGCCGGTGATCGCGGTGCGGGCCGCCGCGCCCGCTGACACGGCAGAGGTGATCCGCCTGGCCGCGCTGATGTATGAGGCCATGGGCATAGACGCCTCCGGCGGTCCCTGGCGGGAGGCCGCCCGCGCCGGCCTCGCGGCCCGCCTCGGCGCCGACGTGGCGGTATTTGTGGCCGAGGAAGCGGCCGCAGACGGGCGGCTCGCTGCGGCCGGGGCCGGGTCGATCACCCGCAGGTTGCCCGGCCCAGCCAATCCCGGCGGCCGGGCCGGTTACATCCAGTGGGTGTCCACCGATCCTCGCTGGAGGCGGCGCGGCCTGGCCTGCCAGATCACCATCGCCCTGCTCGGCTGGTTCGCGGCGAACCAGGTCCTGGCAGTGGAGCTGCACGCCACCAGCCAGGCTGAGAGCCTGTACCGGTCACTTGGCTTCGGGCCAGGCCCCTATCCCGGACTGCGCATCCGCCTCTGACCTACCGCACACTCCCGCCAGCACCCCCATACCCTCCGTGGGAGCACATCCGGCCCGTCCGGACGCACAGCGCACCGTTATACGGCGCGGCCGAGCGCGATCCGGGCGCCCAGGCCGAGCATGGAAAGCCCGGTGACGCCTTCCATCGCGCGCCGGACGCGGTCGCGCCGCAACCATCGCAGCGCCCACGCGGCGGCGGCGGCGAGCAGGGCCAGATACAGCCCGGCCACCACGGTGTCTATCCCGGCGAACAGCAGGGTCCCGTCGAGGACGGGCAGGGAGCGGGGCACCACCTGCGGGATGATCGCGACGTAAAACAGGCCCATCTTGGGATTCAGCAGATCGCCTGTCAGCCCCATGCCGAAGCCCGCCCCCGCTGACTGCGGCCGCGCTTCGCCGGCTGGGGTGCCAGTGTCCAAACCGGCCCCACCTGCCCGCAGAGCCGACCGCACCGTCCCGACGCCAAGCACGATCAGGTAGACCGCTCCGGCGAGCTTGACCACCTGATACGCCTGCGCCGAGCGCGCGAGCAGCGCCGCGATCCCCAGGGCCGCGGCCGACCCCCACACCAGGGAGCCGGCCGCGCAGCCCAGCGCGACCGCGACCGCGTGCCGGCGCCCGCCCCGCACACCGCTTCGCAGCACCAGCAACGTGTCAGGTCCGGGGACCAAGGACAGCAGCAGCGCGACGATCGCGAATGTCGCCAGGACACCACCCATAGGCGTCACGCTACGGGGATCCCGCCCGCCTCGTCATCCGCGTTTCCGGCCCGACCGGCCGGCAGGCCGGCCGGTCAGCCGCTCAGGATCTTCGCCAGGAACTGGCCGGTGCAGCTCTCCCCGGTCGCGGGTCCGGCCAGGGACGCCCGCTGACCGTCCCTGAGCCTCGGCCGAGACCCAGCCAGGGGCATTCCCGAGCCGCCGTTATTTGCTCTGCCATCTGCCGGGGGGATGCCCGATTCGGGCCGTCACCGCGCCGAACTTGCTGCTATGCGCCCTCGTGAGCGCCTCGTGAGCATGCGGATCCGGCTGTCCGGTGGGGCGCGTGCCCCTTGTAGCCTGCTGTTTACCGGCAGCCCGGAGGCGGACGTTCACCGCGCCGCCCTGCAGCGGCTACTTGACGACGCAATCGAGCTTCTGGAAGAGCACCATGAGCAGCACTGGGCTGCCTGGCTGCGGGTCGGCCAGCACCAGTTGTCCGGCGATGACCCGTACGGCCCGGACCATCTGCTACGCGCTTTCGGCGGCATGGGCAGCTTCAACGACCTGCTCATCCTGCGCCAGAACGGTCACCGGATTCGTGATCGGGCGTGACAGGTGGGAGGTCACGCCGACTGGAGTGAGCACCCCTGCCGGTCACGTGCGGGAACCGCCGTTACGGGCGGATCCGGCGACCTCGGTGTCTGTCAGTTGACGCGTGCAGAAGGAACAAGTTGCATGCCAGCTGGGCTCCCGGTCAGGCAAAGGCTCAGCATGGCCGGCCAGACCACCTACGGCGAGATGTTGCTCAAGATCTCCGGGACGGCCTCGGCAGCGGCCTTGGCCGCCTCCTGGGCTCGCCGCCGCCTTGCCTGCCTGGCGTCGAGTGGCAGCCCAAACGTCGCAAGCATCGGGCTGTCGGCCTTCGGGCGTCAGGTTAGGATCGCGAGCCTGATCATGATTGCTGCGCTTGCTGCGCATTGCCCAGCAGTAGCCGCCCGAAGCCTCCACGGTCCATGGCGCATCTGCTCGCGCAAGTCGCCTGCGCATTCCGTGATCGCAAGCGAGGAGCAGCATGCCTGGGCATGCGGGTGGGCAGCGCGGGGTGAGACGATCGGAGTCGTGGCTGGGAGCCGATGTTGATCACTGATCAGGGACGGCAGATCGCTGTGTCGAACCTGGGGTGGGTTGACCACGGTTCGCTCTGGCGCTTCGACGCGGCATCTAGCCGCGCCGGCCACGTCCGGCTGAGCGACGCCAAGCACCTGGCCCTGCACGACATGGGCCGGGATGAGTTCGCCGCCGTTCACCACTTCGACGGGTCACGCGTGGAGATCACCGCCCACTCGTTCGCCAGCCCGGCCGACGTGCTCAGACGGGTCATCGTGACCGGATGGGCGCCGAAAGTCGACGATGGCCTCGCGCCGTGGCCGTCGGCGATCTCGCACTTTGTCGCCTGGCTGAATGACCGCGCCACGGGCGCGGCAGGCTACTACCTCATCTCGGTCACGGGCGTCGACGCGGTGATCGCCAGGCTCGACTGGTTCAACGCTGGCTCGTATGACCTTGATTACCAGTCCGTGATCGCGGTGCGGGAGGTGCCCGAAACCGGCGAGCTGGTCTTCGGCGTGCAACGGTCATCGCACCTTGTTGTCGCCCCGCCGGCGCACAGCGGCGCTGTGCGCCGGGTCGATCTGAGCGGGGGCCACGGAAACGCCGTCCCCTACATGAGGGCGAACGCGCCCGAGGTGTGGGCGGTCGACTACGACACGCTCGTGCGGCTCGATCGGCGCACCTGGACGGTCACTGGCACCATCCGCCTGCAGGACGCGCCCCCGGGCACCCGCATGTTCGCCGGCGACCTATGGATGCCACCTGACGAGGACTTCGCGGTAATTCCCCGGCCCGGCTGCGCGGACATCGCCATTATCGATCCGGACACGCTGACACTCGCCCGAACCGTCCAGACCGGCAGGCAGCCGCTCGTCGCGGTCGTCCTTGACGGTGGCCGCGTCATCGCCCGCGACTGGAAGACCGGTGATCTGCTCCGCGCGGACCTCAGCTAACGCGCACACTGCCGCCTCAGAAGCAAGCAAACACGCTCGATACCGGCCACGCCAGTCGAGCAACACGAACCGGCCGCGAGCTGCCTCTCGTGCAATGACGTGCGCTGTCCGCCGATCTGGCGCTGGCCGGTGGCGTGCGGCAGCCGATCGCAGCGTGCGGATCTGGGCGATCTGCGCCGGGCCGGGGCTTGAGATAATGACTGCGAATCGCACGTGGCGGGAATGAGGCTGCGGACGTGAACATCNNGCGGGGCGGACCGCGCGCGGGGCTGCTGGCAACGCTCGGCGTGGCCTCCAGCGAGGTGGTGCAGATCACGGCTGTGGCGGTGGGCCTGTCGGCGCTGTTCGCCGCGGCGCCGGCGGCGTTTACGGTGCTGCGGCTGTGCGGAGCGGCCTACCTCCTGTACCTGGGGATACAGGCACTGCGCAGCGCCCGGCGCGTCAGCCCGCTCGCTGCCTCGCCGCCCGAAGCCAGGGTGAGCGGCCGGTACGCGTACCTGCGCGGCGCGGTCACGAACTTGGTGAACCCGAAGATGGTCACCTTCGTGGTGGCATTCCTACCGCAGTTCGTCGACCGCAGCCTCGGGCACGTGCCTGCGCAATTCGCCGTCCTGGGAGCGATCTTCATCACGCTGGAGGTGCTGGTCGACGGCGCGGTGGGCCTGTTGGCGGGACGGCTCGGCGGCTGGCTCTCGCGGCGGCGGCGGGCGCGG
>DPMS01000006.1 GCA_003541285.1 Actinomycetota bacterium | reverse complement strand
TTCCAGGACCGCCCCGTACGGCACCAGCACCACGGCCGCCAGCGCCAGCCCCCTCGGCCGGGGCCACCAACGCGGCCACTGTCAGCAGGCACAACCGCGGGACCCCGGAAAGGACCAGTACCCGGCGGCGGAAGCCGATCCACCCGGCCACCACCGCCGCCAGCCCGATCAGCGCCGCCAGGTTGAACACGTTCGACCCGATCACCACACCTGCTCAGGCCGCATTCCAGGCGGACGCAGTCCGGGCGAGCAGGGAACCGGTGTGTGCGGAGGGGCGCCATCAGAACTCGCTCGCTCCGCAATGCGCTCGGGGATATCCTCACCTGTCGTGACTGACCGGCCGCCGATGATCATGGGTCCGCTGTTCGTGGCTACTTCTGCGGCCCCCGCACCGAGGACCACGCCTTCCGGCCTGGCCATACCGGACTTGTCGTGGACCGCCGCGCGCTTCGGTCTTGTACCGGTCCGTGATGGGTGGCTGGATAACGGCGTCGGCGCGTATCTGACCGCGAGTGAGTACCTCGCCCCCTTCGAGCTTGCGCATGGCCATGACTTCGATCCTTCAGCCTGGGCGGACGTTCTGGTGCGGCTGCATCCCAGCGAGCTGTATGTCCAGGTGCTGGCGGCGCTGAACCGGGCTGCGCGCTTCAGGGATCCCGTCTTCGAGTACCAGCAGCGGTTCCTCCGGAGGCTGGGACCGGGCCTGCGGATCGTGGTGGCGTCGGTCCTGGCTGGCGGGGGGGGACGGGAGGCCGCGGTGGTTCCTAGCCCGCCAGCCGACGCTGCGTGCCATGCGCATGGNNGCATGGTCCTGGCCGGCCCGGCCCCCGCCGAAGAGCAGGATCAGCGCATCGCGGCGTTGGTCGCGGGTATCGACCCTGAGACGGCGGCGATGATGCTGGTGCACCTGGCCGCGGACGCGGTGCACCGCCAGCAGATCGAGGGCGAAGCGCGATTCGGCGGCACGAGCGAGAGCCTGGCGATCGAGATCGCCTGCAACCAGATCTTCAACGAGCCTCATGACGTCGGTGGCATGGTCAGCCGTACCTGGGCGCTGTGGAATCGTCACGCCGTCGGCCTGCAGCGGGCGAAGCTCGATAAGACGCCCCTTGAGCTGCTCAAGGACGCGACCGGGCTGGAGCTTGCGGACCTGCTCGCCCTGGGCTTTGCCTGCTGGGCGATGACGACGCACGACCGCGTGAACGGCCCGGTGCGGATCAATCCGTTCACGCTGGTGAAGCTGCCCCGGGAGACGGTCGAGCGCTTCCTCGCACTGTTCGCCACCACTCCTGAGGAACTCGCGTCGGAGCTGGCGGGGTGCGAGCTGCCGTGGCGGATGCTTCCGCTGCAGACCCGCCCGCTCCTGCGCATCGGCGACGACGTGGTGGTGCTCGACGAGCCGTTCCTGCTGGAGGCGGTCACGACCGGGCTGTACTGGCGCGTGTCCGACCGCGTCCGCACGAGCGACCCGGAGGCCTGGCGGCCGTGGTCGGTCGCCTACGCGGAGATGGTCGAGGCGCTCGCCGAGGAGCTGGTCGAGGTGCTCGCGCCAGTCCTCCTCGACGGCTCGAGCGCGTTCTTCACCGAGGAAGACATCAAGACGGCCTTCGCGACCAAGAAGGAGACCCCGCCGAACATCGACGCCGGCGTCGACTTCGGCATGGGCGTGACGCTGTTCGAGATCGTCAACAAGCACATGAGCCTCCAGGCCCGCTCAGGCAACATGGCAGCCTTCAAGACCGACGTCGACCAGGCCGTCATCACGAAGGCCGAGCAGCTGGACGGGACCGCCGCGCTCCTCCGCCGCGATCCCCAGCCGCCTGCCTCCCCCCTGAAGAAGCCGGCCGGCGCGGTGTTCCCGATCGTCGTGTGCGGTAACCACTTCCCCGTGAACCCGGTGACCAGGAACTACGTGGAGGGGCTCCTCCAGGGCAAGGGCATGCTGCAGGCACCCGGCATCCAGCCCCTCGCCGTCATCGACCTCGACGAACTCGAGAGCTGCGTGTCGCTGGCCAAGGCAGGCGTCCTGCTGCCAGAACTCCTCGCGGGCTGGCTGGCCGACGTGTCATACAGAAAGGGGTCCCTCACGCTCTACCTGTGGGCCAGGTATGGCGGGATCCGGCTGGAGCGGCCTTCTCACGTCGCGGCCAGCCTGCACGAGGCGATGGACGCGATCCTGCCTCTGCTGGACATCAGGCAAGACGGCGACAACCAGGATTAAGCCTGCCGCGTCGTCATCCTCCCCGGCCCATGACGCCGCATCCGTGTGCTCGCCGCATGGCGACCGGGCGGGGCCGGTGGCCCGCTGGCCTGAAAGCTGCAAGACTCCGCGTGTAGCCGCGGACCAGCGCCGGCTGGCCACCTGTCCAGAGCGCCTGGCTGGCCGCGTGATCCGCGGCTGCTGCGGCAGCGGTGCGAGGGAGGATGGCGTGGCGGGCCCACGGCGTACCTGGGTGGATGGCCGGTCGGCGTGCTGCTGGCGGCGCTGGATGAGTACGGCATGAGCGCCTCCGCGGTGTCGGCGGCTGAGCTGATCCAAGAGCGCGTGCAGTGGATCGCCGCACACATGCGGGTCACGCCCGCCACGGCACGCAGGTACCTGACCGACAAGGCGGTGCGGGACCTGGCCCGGACGATGGCCGTGACCGTGGCCGACGAAGCGCCGGGCGCCGACGTGCTGGCCTCGCCCCGCACCGCGGCGGTACCCGTCCCGGTGCTGGGCCGCTGCATCGCCGGCCTGGCGGAGGCGATCGTGCTGCGACTGGCCGAGCGGGACGACCTCGATCACGTCCGGACCACCACCGCTCAGCTCGCGCAGGCCCTCTCCGCGCTCGGTCAGGTGATCGCGGGCGGCCAGCCCAGCACCGGCGACACCGCGGCCGGAATCGCCGGCCCGGTCGTGCTGTTGCCGCCGGCGCTGCTGAACCGCGTTGCCCGCTATCTCGAAGCCCCGGCGGCGCTGGTGCGAAACGAAGGAGCCGTGCCGGACGGGTTCGACCCCGCCCACGCGGCTCAGCTTGCCGGCACCTTCGAGGCCGACGCCATGGCCGCCCGCTACTACAGTGACGGCGCGTAGCGCCGCGCATAATTGCTCGTCCCCGCCGTGCAAGCACCGCCGCTGTGGAGGCTCACGGTCCCGCGCGGTGCCCGGCGCGCCGACGCCTAATAGCCTCCGCGCCGGCATGGAGGCAGCGGGCCTGACCGTCAGCCGTCAGGGCTTGACGTATGTCGTGAGCCGGTCAGCCGATCCGCCGGCTTTGGTTGTCCCCCTGGACTGGCGTATGAGCCTGCGGGCGTGCTCGGCCACTCCAAGGCGCTGCGCGGTCAGTGGCGGTCCTGGCCGGCCGCCCAGGCCATCACCGGCCCCGCGTGCGCCGAGGAGGCATTGCGTGATCTGGAGGGACGGGCCAGACCTGCCAGTGTGTTCCAGCTCGCCGAGGCACTCCACGCCGCGGAGGGCATCGTGCTCGCGGCTCCCGATGCCGACGCGCTGGTCCGCAATGCCAGCCGGGTCGGCTCCAAGCTCCTGGAGTGGTATGCGGCTGGTCAGATGATCGCCCGGGGAACGAACCACCAGCACCCGGTGGCCGGCCCACTGCTGGCGGCTGCGTCGGCGGGCGGGTGGGGCTCGCTGCAAAGAACGCTCGCGATGGCCACCGTGGGCCGTGGGTTCATGGAGGCGGACATCTCCACTGCCCGCTGGACTGTACCTGAACTTGATCAACCACCTCGACGTGATCGGCGTTGCGCTGAACACCCTGCCGGTCAGCTTCACCTTCGAGTTCCGGGACCAGCTTGCCGGACGAGCATCCGCTGGACTACCTGGGCGTCCGGCACGTGCGCTCCGTCGCCGACCTGCACTAGTTGTCGCCGGACGCGGCGCGGTCCCGCACCGGCCCGGAGCCGTCACCCATGCCTGATTCCCGCCCCGTGGGCAGGGTCCGCCGAGGCCGGCGGATCGTTCACAGCATGTAGCCGATGTCTGACGCGCTGGTGGGATAGGCAAACACCATATCCTTCAGGCTGCGGGCGCTCAGCCCGGCCCGGATGGCCAGGCCGAAGATGTTGATGATCTCCTCGGCATGAGGACCGAGGAGATGCGCGCCCAGGATCCGCCCGGTGCCGTCCTCGACGAGGGTCTTGAAGCCGGTGTGCGCGAGCCCGGTTCGCCGCGAGGAGTACCACCCCGAGGTGTCCTGGTGGCGGGTGGTGAAGCGGAGCCCCTGCGCCCGGGCTGTGGCCTCGTCCATGCCCACCCGGGCCAGCGGAGGCGTGGTGAACACGACCGTCGGGATGCCGGTGTAGTCCGGGGTGCGCGTGTTGCCGCCCAGCAGGTTGGCTGCCACGATGCCGCCCTGCATTCCCGCCACCGGCGTGAGCGGAAGGCCGCCGCTGGCGGCGGCGTCCCCCGCCGCGTACACGGCCGGATTGCTCACGCTCTGCAGATACTCGTTGACGGCGACGCCGCCGTTCTCTGCGCGGGCGACCCCCGCGGCTTCCAAGTCCAGGTCGTCGATCTCAGGTACGCGCCCTGCGGCGTGCACCACAAGGTCGGCGGCGGCCTCAACCTTCCCCTCACCGGTGCTGGCGTGGACGACCAGCCCGGTGCCGCGCTTCTCAACGGCAGTGACCGCCGTGCGCACCTGCACCTCGACCCCGAGGTCGCGCGTGGTCTGGACGAGCTGAGCGACGAGGTCCGGGTCGAAACCCTCCAGCGGCCGTTCGCCGCGATGGAGAACCGACACCTCCGCGCCGGCACGCGCCGCGACGTGGGCGAACTCGAAGGCGATGTACCCTCCGCCGACGAAGGCGACCCGGCGGGGCAGCTCGCCTAGCTCCAGGAAGCCGGTGCTGGTCGTCAGGTGCTCCTCGCCTGCGATCCCCAGCGGCGCGTGCCGGGCCCCGGCGGCGATGACCACGTGGCTGCCGGTGTAGGTCTCGTCTCCGGCACGCAGGCTGGCCGGGCCGGCAAAGCGCGCCCGCCCGTGGACGGTGAGCATGCCCGCGTCCTTGAAGCCCTGGTCGACGGCCGCGGGCACGCCACCGGTGAAGGTCCGCTTGAACCGGATCATCTCCAGCCATTCCAGCGCCGGAGCGGGGCCGGCCGGGCCCTTGCCTTGCATGCGGCGGGCCCAGTCAACCAGTTCGGCGACGCCGACGAGGACCTTCTTCGGGTCACAACCCCGGAGCTGGCAGGTGCCGCCGAACGGATCGGAGTCAACGACCACGACGCTCCAGCCCGCCTCCCGGCAGGGGAAGGCGACACTTTGGGCAGCCGCGCCCGTGCCCACCACGACGAGATCAACCTCAACAGTCACGGTCTATGCCTTTCGCCGGGCCCGGGCGGGCGGGCAAAACTTCGTGCTCAAACACTGCTCCCTCTTCCTCTTGCAGCAACTTCCAGCCGCGCCGCTGGTGCGAAGCGACAGGCGGGTTCTCGCCACCCGGCGCTCATACGGGTGGGCCGACGCGGGTGCACGCCGCCACCCGGGCGGCGTTGCGTTCGTGGTGGTCATCGCGCTTGTGGCCGCCGGGTAACCGCCGTCTGGGCCTCCTGGGCCCAGCCTGTCACGCCAGGCTCGCAGCAGGCCCGGCTGCTGCGGCGCCTGCGGCGGATGACCAGGACCGCAACCGCCACCAGCACCCCGGCCCCCAGGCCGAGAGCGCCCCAAGCCAGCGCCCCAGCGGCGGCCAGGGCCGCGATCAGCAGCGGACCGCCGCAGCAGGCCACCGGCACCAGCAGCAGCCACAGCCCGCCCACCCCGGGCCGCTGGCCGGCCCCGGCGCCGGGAAGCGCCCGGCGGCCCTCGCCCCCGGCCTGTGAACGCGCAGCCCGCGCGTCTGAGGCGGCTGCCCGGCCGCCGGTGAAGGCTTCCCGGTGCCCGTCGTGGTGACTCATGCCGGTCCTGTCTCAGGCGGCGCAGCATGACAGGCGGGCGACGTCGCGGGTGAAGGCCTGGGCGGCGAGCTTGAGGGATTCGGCGGTGGTCAGGTAGGGGTGGAAGGTGGCGGCCAGCTCGGCGGCGGTGACGTGGTGGCGGATGGCCAGCACCGCGGACTGGATGACGTCCCCGGCTCCCTCGCCGACCACCGACGCGCCGAGCAGCGCGCCGGTGGCGGCGTCGGCGACCAGCTTGGTCACCCCGGCCGTGTCGTGGTTGACCAGGGCCCGGGGCACCGCGGTGGCGGGCAGCACCGACGTGGTGACCTGGTAGCCGGCCTCCCGGGCCTGCGCCTCGGTGAGCCCGGCGCCAGCCGCCGGCGGGGTGGTGAAGATGACCCGCGGCAGCCCGGTGAGGTCGGTTTCCTGGCCAGCGCCGAGCAGGGCGTTGCCGGCCGCCAGCGCGCCGTGGTAGGCGGAGACGTAGACGAACTGGGGGGCGCCGGTGACATCCCCGGCCGCCCACACCCGGGGGTTCGTTGTTCGCAGCTGCTCGTCGGTCACCACGGCGCCGCGGGCGTCGACAGCCACCCCGGCGGCTTCCAGGCNNCGGATGCGGCGCAGGTCCCCGTCGCGTTCCACCGAGCGGATCTGGGCGCCGGTGTGGATGGTGGCGCCCTGGCCGCGCAGCACCCCGGCCAGCGCCCCGGATATCTCGGGTTCCTCGAAGGGGGCGATGCGGCCGGCCAAGTCCAGGAAGGTGACCGCCGAGCCCAGATGGCCGAAGAACTGGCCCAGTTCCAGGCCGACCGCGTTGGCGCCGATGACCGCCAGCCGGGCCGGGACCTGCTTGAGGTCCAGCGCGGTGGTGCTGGTCAGGTACCCGGCGTCGGCCAGGCCGGGGATGGGCGGGGCGGCCGGGGAGGCGCCGGTGGCGATCAGCACCGCACCGGGACGGACCGCCCGGCCGCCCACCTCGACGGTGTCCGGGCCGGTGAAGGCGGCGTGCCCGGGGAGGACGTCGAAGCCGTAGGCATCCACGAGATCGGCGTACTTCTCCTGCCGCAGAGCGGCGACCAGCTCGTCCTTCTGCGTGACCAGCGCGGCCAGGTCGACCGGGCCTGCCGAGGTGGTGACCCCGGCGAACCGGGGGTGGCCGGCCGCCCAGTACGCCGCGCCGGCGGCCAGCAGCGCCTTGGACGGNNCCCGCGCCCAGCACCAGCAGGTCATAGTCCGCGTCCCGCTCGCCGGGCGCGGGCGGGGCGCCGGGCGACTGAGCCCGCAGTACCCCCGGGGTGTAGCCGGCACTGGTCACCGCGGCGCGCAGCCCGGCCTCGCCCGCGCCCTCGGCCCAGGTGAAGCGGGCCACGCCGCGGCGGAAATCGGCTGAGACCTGCTCCGCCCCGGCCTCTTCCAGGGCGGCGGTGACGTGGTGCTCGCAGTCCGTGCAGGTCATGCCGGCCACCTCCAGGGTGGCCCGGCGGGGTGTCGTGGTCATCAGTCGTTTCCTCCTTCGCCGCGCAGCGGCCCGCTGCACGGAGCACTCAGATCCAGTCCGGGCCGATCCGCTGGCAGCTGGCCAGGTGGGCGGCCTTGTCCTCGATCAGCGGCCGGGCGGCGGCCAGCAGCCCGGCCAGGCGCGGGTCGGCGGCCCGGTAGAGCACCTGCCGCCCGCGGCGCTCGGACTGCGCGAACCCGCACCACCGCAGGCAGGCCAGGTGGTTGGACACCCGGGCCCGCGGCGCCCCTGCCGCGGCGGCCAGCTCCGCGACGGTGCGCGGCCCGGCCAGCAGCAGCTCCAGGATCCGCAGCCGGGTCGGATCCCCCAGCACCCGGAAGAACCGGGCCGTGGCGGCCGCCGGGACCGGATCGCTTGCAGCGAGCGGCAGGCTGTCCATAGATGAACCATAACAGGAAAACCTGTCATGTTCCCCTGGGAGCCGCGCTCTAGCGCCCTGCATCGGGGGCGGCCGGCGGTAAAGAGGAGGCCGCGCGCACCGGCAGGGCTGCCCGGTGAACGCCGGATAACATCCGCCGCGCGTTGCACCCTTGCCTGTGGCTGCCCACGACAGGGAGTAGGGCGCGCCGTCTTGCTGCGCGCCGGGGTCACCTCCCAGCGCAGGGTGCTCACCAGAAATCGAAGCCAGACCGGGGTTGCCTGCGGAGTGTCAGCAAGGTGACAGACGCCATGCCTTGAAGCCGGCTTTAAGGTTGAGTCGGGCGCATGGGAGACGGGCTGCGAGTGGGTGAGCTGGCGCAGCGGGCCGGTGTGAGCGCGCCGGCCCTCCGGTTCTACGAGCGGGCGGGCGTGCTGGCGCCGCCGCAGCGCAGTAAGGCCGGTTACCGGCTGTACCCGCCGGAGGCGGTGGCGGACCTGCGGTTCATCGCGCGGGCGAAGGCTCTGGGCCTGTCGCTGGAGCAGATCCGGGTGCTGCGGGCGCCGCCTGCCGCGCAGGCCGGGCGCCGCCAGCTGCGGCACGTGCTGGCCCACCATCTGGTGCGCATCCGACGGCAGCGCCAGCAGCTGGAGGCGCTGGAAGATGCGCTCGCGCGGCTGTTCGCCGGGGCGGCGGGTGAGGGCGCCGTCACGCCGGAACTTCCTGCGGCGGCGCTGGCCGGTGAGATGGCGCGGATCGAGGCTGCCGTGTGCCGGTGCGGGTGCGCGCTGGACCCGGGGTGCACGTGCGGCTGCCCGTGCTGCACCCTCGATCCCGCCGGAACGGGGCGGCCGTTCAGGGCGGGAGATGAGTAGTGCACGTGGTGTGGCTGATCCTGGACGGGGCCGGGCGGGGCCTGCGGGCGAGCTGGCAGCTGCTGTGGGCGAGCCTGTACGGGCTGACGCTGGGCTTCCTGATGTCCGCGGTCGTGCAGGTGGTCATCCCGCAGCGGCTGCTGCGCCGCTACGCCACCGGCGGGCTGCGCGGGATCGCCGCCGCGGCCGGGTTCGGCGCGATCAGCTCATCCTGTTCCTACGGGTCGGCCGCGGCCACCCGGTCGCTGTACCGCCGGGGGGCAGACGCGCGGGCCGCGTTCTCGTTCCTGATCAGCTCGACCAACATGAACATCGCGATCCTGGTGATGTTCTGGACGCTAGTAGGGTGGAAGTTCGCCTTCGCCGAGCTGTTCGGCGGGGCGATCATCATCGCCGTGGTGGCCGCCGGGCTGAGCGTGCTGTTCCCGCGCGGCGCGCTGGACCGGCTCCGTGACGCCCGCGAAGGGGCCGATCACACCGCCGGCGATCCGGCCGATCGTGCCGCGGTCCCCGCAGGCGCCGCCGCGCGGGCAGCCGCCGGGCCAGGCCAGGCTGTGGCGGCCGGGGACACCCAGCCGCGGTGGCCCGCCGAGGAGCAGGACGCCGTCTGCGGCATGACCGGCTCACCCGGGCACGCAGTGGCCTACCGCGGCCGGGAGTACCGGTTCTGCTCAGCGGGCTGCGCGCAGAGCTTCGCCGCCAGCCCGGCCAGATATGCCACACCGGACAGTGGTGAGGCCGAGCCGCCGCGGCCGTCCCTGACCAGCCTGCAGACCTGGTACGCGATAACGGCGCGGGCGTGGGGCGACGTAAAGATGCTGCGCACGGAACTGATCGCCGGCTATCTGCTGGCCGGGTTCGCCGAGGCGCTGATCCCCCGGCACGCGTTCAGCCAGGTGCTGCACGCTGTCGGAGCTGTCCCGGTGATCGGCTACGTACTGCTGCTGCTGTTCGGCCTGGCGATCGCCGTGGCCACCTTCGTGTGCTCGATGGGCAACGTGCCGGTGGCGAGGTTCCTGAAAGCGGCGGGCGTGCCGCTGGGCGCCAACACCGCCTACATCTACGGCGACCTGCTGATCCTGCCGCTGGTGCGGATCTACCGCCGCTCGTTCCCGCCGAAGCTGGCCGCCGCGTTCCTCGGCCTGTTCGTAGCCGGGGCCTGCGTGGCGGGCGCGGTCATGGAAGCCGTCATGCACGCCCTGCCATAGGAGGAAACTGCTGGTGAGCTCCGACACCATCACCAACGCGGTCGCCCTGGCAGCCGTCGCGGTCCTGACCGTCGTGTACTGGCATGGCAAGCGTCACCGGGGCAGCTCGCATCCCCCCGACGAGCAGCGCTGACCGGTCCTGGGATTACCCGTCTCCCCCTCCACTCGCTGCCGAGCCGGGGGCCGGCCGCGCGGTGAGCCGGGCGAGGGTGTCTTCGAGGTCGGCGTCGCGGATGAGCCCGTCGAGGCGGGCGGCCTCGGTGCCGTCGCGTAGCCAGATCAGGGTGGGGATGCTCATCACGCCGAACCGGTCCGGGGTGTGCTGGTCGGTGTCGATGTCGATGCGGTAGGCGGTGAACACCCCCGGGTGCCGGCGGGCGAACGCCTCCAGCCGGGGCTCCAGCGCCCGGCACGGCGGCAGGCGGCCTGCCAGAAGTCCAGGACAAGGTAAGGCTGCCCGGGCTGCCCTCGGGCACGCTCACCCTGGGAC
>DPMS01000013.1 GCA_003541285.1 Actinomycetota bacterium | reverse complement strand
AACCGGCTCATCGTCTGGGGGATCTCGGTCTTCATCGGCTTGTGGCTGCTCATGGCCGCCGTTGTCGTCGTGCTGCTCGGCGGGATCCTGGTAGCCGTGGCCGCGAGCGTCCGGCTGGGCCTGACCAGGCAGCGGGTGCGGATCGCCGACGCAGTCGCCGCCCAGGTGATTGACGACCCGCAGGCACTGCACGCGGCTTTCGGCCGGTTCCTGGAGATCGGTCAGCGCGGCGAGCGCCGGATCGATCTGACCAGCAGGAAGCAGGTTCTCCATGACTTGTGCTTCGACGACTCGTCCCACCGCTTCCCGCGCCTGCCCAGCCGGGCCGCCAGCCTATCCAGTCCCGCCAGCAGCGCGGAGCCGGGCGCGCTGACGCCGGTGCTGAGCGGCCTGGCGCTCGCCTGCCTCATCGCCGGGGTCGTGGTGCTGGTTGCCAGGATCCCCTACGGCCAGCCCTTCGGCGCGGCCAGCGTCAACGGGCAGCAACCCGTGGCCCTGTCGAGCCCGTCACCAGATGGGGGCGGACTGGCGACTGGTACCGATGGAGGCCAGCAAACCCAGCCGGCGTCTCCGCAATCGTCAACGGGCCAGGCCTCGCCAAACGGCCAGTCACCGGCCAATCAATCACCCGGGAGCCAGACATCGGCCCAGACACCAACCGGGAACCAGACATCCCCGGTCCAGATCGTGCCCCCGGTCACCGGGCCGCCAAGTCCCCCGTCTACAGCGTGCCAGCCGGACGGCACTGGATGCACCCCGGGCGGCGACTATCCGAACCCCAACGCGGTGATCAATAGTGACTACTCCGGGCTCTCGGTCACGTGGACGTCCACGTCCGTGCAGCCCTACTCCTCCGGCGTCCCGCTCTACTGGACAGTCGGCGTGACGTTCACAAATGTCAGCTCTTCCGGCGTCTACCTGGACTGCTCCGCGGACTGGGCGACCCCATCGAATGTCGGGGAAACCATGTCCGGCGGCGCTGGCGACGACGGCTGGGTCTCTGCGGAAACCACCACCTGCAACGACAACCCCAGCTGGAGCGCCACATTGGCGCCAGGCGACTCCGTGACCGTACACGCGACCTTCCACAACGTGCCCTGGCCCGGTAGCGCGGTTTCGATCGCCTGGGGAAGCGCCGGCACATCCCCGTCCATCTACCCGTTCAGCTGAACAACATGTTCAGCACGGGCTGGCAAGAGCCGAAAAGGGAGTTTGAGGTGCGAGCCGTATCAAGATGCGTAATCCCTGGATTTTGAGCCTCGTACTTAGCAGGAGATAACCGGGCAGCTACTGTATGGACACTTCAGCCGAGAGGTCACCCAGTTCTCGGGTGCTTGTATGGCCAACGCGCGCAGCGGACCGGGGTGGTCGGGTGGAACGAAGTGACGAGATGGATGAAAGTGCCTGGAGTCATGTAAGACTTTAGGAGACAAACATCACCCTCTATGCTCTCTCCCGGCACGTGCCTTGGCCCAGCAGGGCTCCGGCGATCAGGTGGCGAGGCGCGGGGGACGTCCGCATCCATTTACCCGTTGGCCTAACCGCGGATTTAATCGGGGCCGTGTCGTCCAGCGTGCGGTCAAGTCTTCGTTGAACACGCCGCCCGCCGGGCGCCCCCTCAAGCAGGCGACGCCCGGCGGGCGGTGCGCAACGGACTGTCCGGTATCCGATTATCAGCCTTCCCCGGCAGGCACGCTCCCGGTCACTACTGGCTCGCCCCACAGGATGGCCGGCCGTTCGTAGATACGGGCATACCAGTGGCTGTTCACCGTCCCATTCCATGTCCATCCACGGTTGGTCAGCAGCCAGTCGAGGTGCGCTAGAGCGCTTTCTGCCTCGGCACGGTTGTCGCCCAGACCATAGATATCCTCGGCCGCTCTTGCCGGGTCCAGGTGGTCCAGCGTGATGTTGTGCCGCGCCTCATTGAGGAATTCCGAAGAAGCAACAGTCTCAGACGCCGCGCCAGGGGCTTCATCACGGACCGCGGCGAATGTGAAATGAGAGATAGCCCCGCGTTTCACGAGCCTGGACAGCGCCATCCGCCGCCAGTGGAAGCCCCCCATGATGGCCTCGACCTCACACGTCTCAAGCGTTCCCCGGCGCACTGGATACCACTGACCGGTTTTCTGGTCCTGCCATTGTGAACGGTCATCCGAATACTTCCCGAACCCTTCCGAAACGTCTGAGGCGGACTGGCCACGCTTAGCCAGAGCGGCGACCCCGGCGACGATCGATGCGATCAGGAATATGCTCAGCCACCACACTATCCTCGCGAAGAACCACGCGATCCGGAAACCGAGAGTGAATATGTTTCCTATGAATTTACCCTGCTCGTATCCTTCTCGGAATGATGACATGCCGCTCTCCTTTCATCAACCTGATCGCATGCTCAACATGAGAGACCACTTGCCTGCGGCGAAGCGCAGACAGCCATCTGAACTAGTCCGGTCACCCTGGGTTACGGATCGCCCCAGCAGAGAGCCTTGTCGCTCATGGCCAAGGAGCCGCTTGACCGGCAGCCGTTCGCCGGATCATTGAGATGGGTGAGGTAAACCCATGCATTCGCTCTTCCCCCCGACGCCTCGATGTCACTACCCTGTTAAGTGTGTGGTGTTCCTTGAAAATGGTCCAGAGAAAACGACACTCCTAGGGTGGATAGGAAACAGGAAACCCGGTGATCCAATGCGGCAGATGGGGGAAGGCTTCGGCGAGGAGCTGCGGCGCCGGCGGATCGCGGCCGGCCTGTCCCTGCGTGACCTCGCGGCGCTGGTGCACTACAGCCGCGGCTATTTGAGCAAGGTGGAGACCGGGCAGGCGCCAGCGGGCATCCAGCTGGCACGTCTGTGCGATGCCGCGTTGCATGCTGGTGGTGAGCTCGTTGCGCTGGCGGCTCAGGGTCAGCGTCAGCCACCGGTCACGGGTGATTACTCAGGGGTCGTCTGGGCCATGACCGCAGGCCGGGGAGCGGGTAACGGCGTCAGAATCTTGCCCGGCAAGGAACTGGACACCGATGGAGCCGCCTCCCCAGCAAGGTTCCTGCTGCCTGCCCCAGGTCGGCCCAGCGAGAGCCAGGTGGAGTCCATCGCAGACTCCTTTGGCGCCTTGTTTACGCAGCTCCGCACACTCGGCCAGCGGGTGAGCCCGGGGGTTGCGCTGCCTGCACTGGTTGCGCAGGCCCATACCCTGCGGGACCTTGCCATTCTGGCTACCGGTGCGGACCAGGCGGCCCTGCTCAGGCTGGCAGCGCGGTATGCGGAGTACACCGGCTGGATGATGCAGGAAGCCGGCGATGAGAGCGCTGCCCTGTGGTGGACCAGCCAGGCTGCTCAATTCGCCGCTGCGGGCGGCGACCTTGTGATGGGTGTCTATACGCTGGTCCGGCGTTCGCTGATATGCCTCTATCAAGAGGACCACCGGCAGACCGTCCACCTGGGCCAACTGGCACAGGCAGACGCATCGGCCCCTGCCCGGGTGCGCGGTCTGGCCGCCCTCAGGGAAGCACAAGGGCATGCCCTGGCCGGCGCGCCCGACGAATGCCATCGCGCTCTGGACCGGGCGCGGGCATGTCTCGCGCAAGCCGGGCAGGAGGGCGACTCCCCGGTCCTGGGCACCTCGACTGTGCCTGACCCCGCCTCGATGGCTGCCGGCTGGTGCCTGCATGACCTCGGCCGCCCCGAGGAAGCGATTGCCATCCTGGACCGGGAGATTGCCCGCATCCCCGGACAGGCACACCGATCCCGTGTCCGTTACGCTGCCCGCCGCGCCCTGGCCTATGCCACGGCCGGTGACGTGACCGGGGCCTGCCAGCTCACCCGCGAGTTCCTCCCCGAGGCCCGTGACCTCGCCTCCGCGACCATTCGGGTGGATCTGCGGCGGCTCGCCCGGGTGCTGGGCCGCTGGCCTTCCAATCCGGCTGTCCGTGATATTCAGCCCGCGCTCACCAGTGTCATCGCCGCTGGCCAAGCCGCCAGGTAAGACCGCCCCGCACAGGAAGGCAGGCAATCATCGTGGCCAGCATCTTCATCAACTTCCGCAACCGGGACGGCGACTGGGCCGCGCAGGCGCTCCGGGACACCCTCGC
>DPMS01000292.1 GCA_003541285.1 Actinomycetota bacterium | reverse complement strand
CTCGATCAGCGCGTCCCGCTCCCGGTCGGAGTAGGCGTACTCGGGCTCGGCCCCCCGCCCATCCCACTTGAGCTTGTACAGCGGGGGCTGGGCCAGGTACACATGCCCGGCATCGATGAGCGGCTTCATGAAACGGAACAGCAGCGTGAGCAGCAGGGTCCGGATGTGCTGCCCGTCCACATCCGCGTCCGCCATCAGGATGATCTTGTGATAGCGCAGCTTGGCGATATCGAAGTCGTCATGGATGCCGGTGCCCAGGGCGGTGATCATCGCCTGGACCTCGTTGTTCTTCAGCACCCGGTCGATCCGGGCCTTCTCGACATTGAGGATCTTGCCCCGGATGGGCAGGATCGCCTGGAATTCCGGGTCCCGGCCGCCCTTGGCCGAGCCGCCTGCCGAGTCGCCCTCGACCACATAGATCTCGCACCGTTCCGGGTCACCCGACTGGCAGTCCGACAGCTTGCCCGGCAGCGAGGACGATTCCAGCAGGCCCTTGCGCCGGGTGAGGTCGCGGGCCTGGCGGGCGGCGACCCTGGCCCGGGCGGCCTGGGCGGCCTTGGTGATGATGTCCTTGGCCTCACCGGGATTCCGGTCGAACCAGTCGCGCAGGTGGTCGTTGCAGACCCTCAGCACGAACGACCTGGCCTCGGTGTTGCCCAGCTTGGTCTTGGTCTGCCCCTCGAACTGCGGGTCGGCCAGCTTCACCGAGACGATCGCCGCCAGCCCCTCCCGGACGTCTTCCCCGGTCAGGTTCTCGTCCTTCTCGCGCAGCAACTTCTGCTCGCGTGCGTACCGGTTCACGATTGTGGTGAGCGCGGCACGGAATCCTTCTTCGTGGGTGCCGCCCTCGGCGGTGTTGATCGTGTTGGCGAAGGTGTACACCGACTCGGCGTATGAGGAGTTCCACTGCATGGCGATCTCGGCCGAGATGCCGTCGCCGTCCTCGCCGAACTCGATCACCGAGCCGTGCACCGGTTCCTTGGTCGCGTTCAGGTAGCGCACGAAGTCCGCGATGCCGCCCTCATAGCGGTAGGTGACCACCCGCGGCTCGCCATTGACATGGCCGGGACGCTCGTCGGCCAGGACGATCGCCAGGCCCCGGTTGAGGAACGCCATCTCCTGGAGCCGGCGCGACAGCGTCTCGAAGCTCCACTCGGTGGTCTCGAAGATGGTGTTGTCCGGCCAGAAGGCGACCGTCGTGCCGGTCTCGGCGGTCGCCTCGCCCCTGGACAGGCGGTCAGCGGGGTCGCCCCGCTCGTATGCCTGGTGCCAGCGGCAGCCATCCCGGCGGATCTCCACCTCCAGCCGTTCCGACAGCGCGTTCACCACCGACACGCCGACGCCGTGCAGGCCGCCGGACACGGCGTACGATTTGCCGTCGAACTTGCCGCCCGCATGCAGCGTGGTCAGCACCACTTCGACCGCGGGCCGTTTCTCGACCGGATGCTCGTCCACCGGGATGCCGCGGCCGTTGTCGACAACCCGCACGCCACCGTCGGCGAGCAGGGTGACATCGATATGGTCGCAGAATCCGGCCAGTGCCTCATCGACAGCGTTGTCGACCACCTCGTAGACAAGGTGGTGAAGACCTCGTTCGCCGGTCGATCCGATATACATACCGGGACGCTTGCGAACCGCCTCCAGGCCCTCTAGGACCGTGATCGAGCGAGCGTCGTAGGACAAGAGCAAGCTCCTCCTGAAAGGGTTGCGCTGCCGGGCAGCCGCGCAGGCCCCCGCCGCCTTCAGCCCCGGGGCGCACTCAATATTTTACCTGGCAGAACGCTGCGCCTCAGCCGTAGTCACCACGTGGTCCACGACCATCACGGACCCGCCAGGGACCGCTCCGGCGGGGTGGGGTAGGACCGGTGACTTTCACCCTGATCACGGTCCCATTCCCGAGTTCGGAGTTCAGCCGCCGCACGAGCGTGGCGGCCAGCAACCGGACCTGGGTCGCCCAGGCGGTGGAATCGGCGATCACCACCAGTTCGCCGTCACTGAATCCGCCCGGCCGCGTGTGCGCGGCCAGGTCGTGCCCCACGATCTGTTCCCAGCGGCCGAACACCGAGCCGACGGCGGCCGCCGTCCGCCAGCCCTGGTCGTCGAGCAGCCCATCGATGGCGGCCTGCAGTGGCTGCGGGTCTTCCCGCCGCGGCCGGGCGGGTCCGCGGACCCGGCGTTGCCGCGCCAGGAGGTCAGCGGGACCGGTTCGAACCCGGGACCCGTCCGGGTTCGGGCTAGCAGGGGCCGGCTCGCCACGGGCGCGGGCATCGGCCTTCGCTTCCGCCAGGGCATCGGCAGCCAGCCGGGCGCGGTCGTTATCCGGCACGGGTCACCTCCCCGCCGCTGACATCGAAACGGGGACCCGACAGCGCGGCCGGCACATCCCCCGGCACTGCCGCGGTCACCACCACCTGCTCCGCCCCGGCCACCAGGCCGGCCAGTCGCTCCCGGCGGCCGGCGTCCAGTTCGGCGAACACGTCGTCAAGCAGCAGCACCGGGTCGTCCCCGGCGGCGCGCAGCAGGTCGAAGCCGGACAGGCGCAGCGCGAGCGCCATCGACCAGGACTCCCCGTGGCTCGCGTAGCCACGGGCAGGCAGGTCGCCGATCCGCAGTTCCAGGTCGTCGCGGTGCGGCCCGACCAGGCATACCCCGCGCTCCAGTTCCTCCGCCCGCACCCGCGCCAGCGCCTCGCGCAAAACGGCGGCAAGCTGGGCCGGATCGGCAGGCGGGTCCGCGGGAACGGCGGGAGTTGCGGGTGGCTGCCCGCCAGAACCCGGGCCGCGAAACGACTGCCGGTAGCTGATCACCGCTTCACCAGGTGCGCCTGACACGCCGGCATAAGCCTTCGCCACCAGTGGGCGCAATGAGGAGGTGAGCCTGATCCGGGCGGCGAGCAATTCGGCTCCCGCCGTCGCCAGGTGCTCATCCCAGACATCGAGCGTCCGGCCGGCCGGGGAAAGCTCGCCTTGGCCGTCGTGGCCGCTGGCATCCTGGCCGTAGCCGTCTTCGCCGTGGCCCGGGCTCCGGGACGCGCCCGCCCGCGCGTATCTGCGCGCCCCCCGCGCCCCCGGCTGTGCCCGCAGTGACTTGAGCAGCGCCGTGCGCTGGCGCAGGACCCGTTCATAGTCGGCGCGCACACCCGCGTACCGGGGGGCGCTGGCCACCAGCAAGTCATCGAGGAAACGGCGGCGCTGGTCGGGGTCGCCCTTGACCAGGACCAGGTCTTCGGGGGCGAACAGCACAGTGCGCAGCACCCCGAGCACCTGGCGTGGCCTGGTCACCGGAGCGCGGTTGAGCCGCGCCCGGTTCGCCCGGCCTGGGTTGATCTCGATTTCCACCAGGCTGTCCCGCTCCGCGGAGGTGACCGCTCCCCGCAGGATCGCCCGGTCCGCACCGCAGCGCACCAGCGGCGCGTCATTCGCCACCCGGTGGGAGCCGAGCGTGGACAGGTACGCGATCGCCTCAACGAGGTTGGTCTTCCCCTGCCCGTTGGCTCCCAGCAGCGTGCTCACCCCGGGTTCCAGGGCCAGTTCCGCCGCGGCGTAGGACCGGAAATCGGTGAGGGCGATGCGGGTCAGGTACACAGCAGGAGGCTACCCGCGCTGGCAGTCAGCCGGGGGGCCCGCCCGCGGCGGTGACCGCGTGGCCGCCGAACTGGTTGCGCAGCGCGGCCACGACCTTCATGGCCGGGGAGTCCTCCTGGCGGGAGGCGAACCGGGCGAACAGGGCCGCGCTGATGACCGGCATCGGGACCGCATGGTCGATCGCTGCCTGCACGGTCCAGCGTCCCTCGCCCGAATCCTGCGCCACCCCGCGGATCTTCTCCAGCCCGGGGTCTTCCGCGAGCGCCAGGCAGAGCAGATCGAGCAGCCAGGACCGGATCACAGTGCCTTCCCGCCAGCTGCGGAACGCGCCCGGCACGTCGGTGACGATGTCGGCGGCGGCGAGCAGTTCGTAGCCCTCCGCATACGCCTGCATGATCCCGTATTCGATGCCGTTGTGGACCATCTTGGCGAAGTGCCCGGCACCGGCCTTCCCGGCGTGCACGAACCCGGATTCGCCCGCCGGCTTGAGTGCCTCGAATATCGGCATGACCCGGGTGACGTCGTTATTGTCGCCGCCCACCATCAGCCCGTAGCCTTTCTCAAGCCCCCAGACCCCACCGGACACGCCCGCGTCGATGAAGCCGATCTTCCTGGCGCCGAGCAGGCGGGCGTTCTCCTGATCGTCGGCGTAGTGCGAGTTGCCGCCGTCGATCACCAGGTCGCCCGCCTCCAGCAGGCCGCGCAGTTCGGCGATGGTCTGCCGGGTCGGCTCGCCCGCGGGCACCATCACCCAGACGGTCCGCGGCGCGGCCAGCCGGTCGGCCAGCTGCTCCAGGCTCGCGACGTCGCTGATACTGCGGTCCCGGTCGTAGCCGACCACCTCATGCCCGGCCCGGCGGAGGCGCTCCGCCATGTTGCCGCCCATCCGGCCCAGGCCGATCATCCCGATCTGCATAGCGCGCCTCACTCCCGTCGTCGGGTCCCACGGTAGTCACCGTCCAGCCGCCCCCGGTTTGCGGCCCTGGCCGCTGCAGCCCCTACCCCCCGAGCCTGATCGGCATCAGCAGGTAGCGGTAGTCAGGCTGCCCGTCAGGCGCTGGCTTGCCGGTGAGGAGAGCCGGCTTGCCCGGCTCGGTGAAGGACATGCGCGCGATGTCAGAGTCAATCGCGCTCAGCCCGTCGAGAAGGTACGTCGGGTTGAATGCGATCTGCAGGTCGTCGCCCTCGTACCCGGCTTCGAGTACCTCGACCGCCTGCGCCTCGTCACCGGTGCCCGCCTCCAGGACCAGCTGGCCGTCGGAGAAGGTAAGCCGCACCGCGGTGTTGCGCTCGGCTACCAGTGCGACCCGCTTGACCGCCTCGGCGAACGGCGCGGTCGTCAGTTCCGCGACCGCGCTCACGTGGTTGGGCAGCAGGGTCTGATAGCGCGGGAAGTCGCCGCCGAGCAGGCGGGTGGTCGTCCGGCGCCCACCACCCTCGAAACCGATCATGCCTTCCCCGGTGGCGCCCTCCTCGCCAGGCAGCGCCAGGGCAATCGACACCTCCGCCCCGGTCGTCAGCGCCCGCGCGGTATCAGCGAGTGCCCGGGCCGGAACGAGCACGGCCGCGCTCAGATCCGGCCTGGCCGGATTCCACCTCAGCTCGCGGACGGCGAGCCGGTACCGGTCGGTGGATACCAGCGTGAGGGTGTCGCCCTCGATTTCTATCCGGACGCCGGTCAGCGCTGGGAGCGTGTCGTCGCGCCCGGCGGCGGTGGCCGACTGATTCACCGCGGTAGCGAAGGCGTCGCTGCCGATCGAGCCGATGGCAGGGGGCATCTCCGGCAGTGTCGGATAGTCCTCGACCGGCATGGTGAGCAGCGTGAACGTGGCGCTGCCGCAGGTCACGGTCGCGTGTGTGCTGTCAGCGGAGACCTGCACCGGCCGGGCGGGAAGGCTGCGGGTGATCTCAGCGAGCAGCCTGCCCGAGACCAGTGCCGTGCCTTCCTCCTCGGTCACGACAGGGATACGGGCCTGTGCGGACACGTCGTAGTCGAAGCTGGACAGCGTGAGCTCAGCGTCTGCCTGCAGGCGCATGCCGGCCAGGACCGGGACGGCAGGACGCGCCGGGAGCCCACGGGCTGTCCAGGCCACAGCCTCAGCGAGCGCATCGCGCTCCACCTGGATCTTCACCGGAAGCAGCCTCCTGTTAGTCGGGAGCGTGAACAACGTCGGCCTGCCGGGCGGTTGGCCGGGCGGCGGGAGGGGTAGGCCTGCTGCGGAGCCGGGCACCGGGCAAGGCGGTGGACCTGGAACTGGCATCTGGTGGCTGGCACGTGAGGCTTGTGGCCAGGCAGCAACCTTTGACGTTCTTGATTCTTAGATGAATAACAGAAAGTAGTAGTCATAGGAGCGGTGGATCCTGGGGACAGAAGCCGATCTCCCAGGCCAGCGAGGCTGGCGGCACGCACAGGCCTTGTGCGTGCACGGGCAGGGGCAAGGGATGAGCTGTGGACAACCGCGGCTTCCGGAGCGGGCAGGCCCGGGTTACCCCCCGCCGCGCTGCCGTTGTCCGCCGGCCATCCCAAGGGTGTCCACAGAGATATCCACAACCTGTGTGTACTGATTGTGACGGCTGTTACTGATCCGTGGTCACTCATCCTGACCGTGCCTGCTGCTTGATGCGGTTGGTGAGTTCGGTGACCTGGTTGAAGATCGACCGCCGTTCCGCCATGAGAGAGCGGATCTTGCGCTCGGCGTGCATGACCGTGGTGTGGTCGCGGCCGCCGAACTGCTGACCGATCTTGGGCAGCGAGAGGTCGGTCAGCTCGCGGCACAGGTACATGGCGATCTGCCGGGCGGTCACCAGTACCCGCGAGCGCGATGTGCCGCACAGGTCGTCGATGGACAGCCCGAAGTACGAGGCCGTCTGGCCCATGATGGTCGCGGCCGTGATCTCCGGTCCCTGGGCCTCCGGGATGAGGTCCTTGAGCACGATCTCGGCGAGCTGGAGATCAACGGACTGGCGGTTCAGGCTGGCGAAGGCGGTTACCCGGATGAGTGCGCCTTCGAGTTCGCGGATGTTCGTGGAGATGCGGCTCGCGATGTACTCGAGTGCCTCCGGCGGCGCGTTGAGGCCTTCCTGGACGGCCTTCCTGCGCAGGATCGCGATGCGCGTCTCCAGTTCCGGCGGCTGGACATCAGTCAGCAGGCCCCACTCGAACCTGCTGCGGAGCCGGTCTTCCAGAGTCACCAGGCGCTTGGGCGCGCGATCGCTGGAGATGACGATCTGCTTGCTGGCGTTGTGCAGCGTATTGAAGGTGTGGAAGAACTCTTCCTGAGTTCCTTCCTTGTTCTCCAGGAACTGGATGTCGTCGACCAGCAGGACGTCCACGTCCCGGTAACGGCGCCGGAACCCGTCCTGCTTGCCATCCCTGATCATGTTGATGAAGTCGTTGGTGAATTCCTCCGAGCTGACGTACCGGACCTTGACCCCCTGGTACAGGCTCTGGGCGTAGTGCCCGATGGCATGCAGCAGGTGGGTCTTGCCAAGGCCGGAATCCCCGTAGATGAACAGCGGGTTG
>DPMS01000587.1 GCA_003541285.1 Actinomycetota bacterium | reverse complement strand
GGCCTCACCTGGACGAGGATGATTCCTGCCGATTTCGGTCCCTTCGCGCAGGACATTTGTGTGCCGACGCCGGCCATCAACGCGGCGGCGTGTTTCATGATGCACCTCCCGGCTATGAAGAACGCGCGTCAAGTGCCCCGAGCCGGCCTATATGCCACTATGCCGGAGCCCTGGGATCCGGGGGCGGCTGCCGTGGTGGGTTTGTACGGCAGATCGGGGCGGGGCAGCCGTTCGGGATGATCGCGGCCGGGCCATGGGCGTGGTTGAGCATGGCGTGTGTGACCTTGCCATCGATGTCCGCCCGCAAGTGCTGGATGTGGACCTGAGCGCAGGCTAGTCCCATTGACGCTAGTCCGGGTTCTTCGCGAGTTGGTCCGTGGCAGACTGCCCCGCCTGCGTGCACCGTCGCAGGAAATCGACGACTAGGTCGATCTGGTCGTCGGAGTAGCTCTGGAGGATCTCGTCCAGCGAGGTGTTCATACCGTCGTACAGGCGGATGATGTCACGCTGTCTGCCGGGTACGCCGCGGACCAGCACAGCCCGCCGGTCGCTCTCGTCCCGGTCGCGCACAATCCAGCCGCCGCGCTCGAGGCGGTCGAGGATGCCGGTCATGGTGGCGAGGTGCACGCCGATGCGGCGCGCGAGAGTAGTCGGGCTGATCGGACCGTGCCGGGTGATGACGTCGAGACAGTCGAAGTCCAGGTCCTTGATCTCGCTTCGTGAACCTACCCGGTGATTGAGGATCGCCAGC
This sequence comes from Actinomycetota bacterium, assembly GCA_003541285.1. Taxonomy (GTDB): domain Bacteria; phylum Actinomycetota; class Actinomycetes; order Streptosporangiales; family Streptosporangiaceae; genus UBA9676. The sequence continues at coordinate 4,414 of DPMS01000587.1, read as the reverse complement.
TCGATCCGCAGCTCGCGCAGGCCCTGCTTGGCCTCGGCGATCCGCCGTCTTCGGGCTCGTCCTGCTTCCCGAGACCCAGACGCGCTGGCGCGCTGCGCTGTCATTTGCGCCGCCACCTCCCATGTGCTATGAGTATCATATGCTACGTAATTCGTAGTACCTGGACTGCGGCGGCGCACCAGCGCGCCAGGAAAGGAGCGTAACCATGAGGATCGCCGTCTTCGGAGCCAACGGCCTTACCGGCCGGCTGCTGACAGAGCAGGCGCTAGCCGCCGGTCACGAAACCGCGGCAGTAACCCGCCGGCCGGCCGGCTTCCCGATCACACACGGACGACTGAGCCTCGTGGAGGCCGACGTGCACGACGCGCAAGCCGTCAATCGAGCAGTTGAGGGAGCCGATGTCGTGCTCTCGACGCTCGGCGTGCCGTACACCCGCAAGCCGGTCAACATCTACAGCGACGGCATCCGCAACGTCGCCACCGCGATGTCCCGGCATGGGGTCAAGCGACTGGTCGTGGTTAGCTCGAGCGCCACCGAGCCGCACCATCATGCCGACGGCGGTTTCCTGATGAACCGTGTCCTCCAGCCGCTGATCACCGCGACGATCGGCAAGACGACCTACAGCGACATGCGCCGCATGGAGGAACTCGTGCGCGGCAGCGACCTGGACTGGACGATCATGCGCCCGTCGGGCCTGTTCGATGCGCCCGGTGTGACACGCTACGAGCTTCACGAGGATCAGGCGCCGGGCATCTTCACCAGCCGCGCCGACCTCGCCGCGAGCCTGCTGGAGCAGGCAACCGACGTCCGGTTCGTGCGCAGGGCGGTGGCGGTGACGACATCCGACGGTGCCCCCACGCTGTTCCAGCTGCTGCGCCGGGAGGCATTCAAGACACGCTGACGTCCTGTGCGGTGCGCTCATAGGCGACCACATTGTTCATGCTCGGGGCGGACAGGGCGCGCTCAACCCGGGAGACCACGCTGGGGCTGCCGGCTCACTGCCCGGTGCGGCCGTCGATGCACTCGCGCAGCAGGTCGGCGTGGCCAGCGTGCCGGGCGTACTCCTCGATCACGTGGACGAGGACGTCGCGGACACTCACAGTGTCATCGTCGAACGACACGTCCTGCCCGAGGTCGTCCTCGTCGAGCGCGTCGAGCCACTCATCGGCCGCGGCGATCTCCAACTTCCACGCGGCGAACGCCTCCTCGACGACCGCGGGATCGGCGACCGCACCGTTGAAGTCCGCGTCCTTGTCGTCGTCGCGTTTGAACAGGCGAGGCCGGTCGGTCTTAGCCTGCAGCACCTTTTGGAACCAGTGGTTCTCCACCTGGGCCAGGTGCCGGATCAGCCCGAGCAGGCTCAGGGTGCTCGGCGGAACAGAGCGGCGGGCAAGCTGCTCGGCATCGAGACCGACGCATTTCATGTCCAGGGTCAACCGGTAGTTGCCGAGGTACTCCCGCAGTGTTGCCTTCTCGCCCTCAGGGTTGCCGTATGTTCGTGGATCGTCGGCGCGGTCCACCCACATGTTGCTCATAGCTCCCGACCTTTCCGAGAACCCGCTGCCGCCGCAAGCGGGTTACCGATTCGCCCGGACCGTTCAGCGGCAAGGAGCATGGCGGACACGGGCCACCGGCAAGGAGCCGTCGGTTCCTGGGCGGATGCCGACCCACCCCATCGGGCACCCGTTCTGCCTGTCAAGCTGGGACGACGTACCGGCATGAAGAGCACTGGGCTGCCGCGGGCACCGGCACGCCGCACTGGCCCCCCGATTCATGTGCCAACACGTGCCGCCGACAACGCGGGGACCTTTGGCCCGTGGTCTCGGGCCGGAGGCCGGCTGGGAGAGGGCGGGGGTTATGAGCGACTCTTGCGCCAGCAATCAGGAGCGAGCCAGATGTCCGCGCCTGTGTAGCCGCATCCCGCGAAGCGCCGGAATTATAGTGACCTGCAGGTACCCGAAATGATCGGCCAAGATGGAAAACCCGTTCCGGTAACGAACTGGAGACTGCGCTACGAAGAAGTGGCTCCGCACCAGGAGGGGCTCCGTGAGGCGCTCTGCACGCTTGGCAACGGCTACTTCGCCACCCGGGGAGCGGCGCCGGAGTCGTGTGCGGACGGAGTGCATTATCCGGGCACCTATATCGCCGGCTGCTTCAACGAGTTGCAGACGGTGATCGCCGGCCGCGCAACGGAAAACGAGAGCCTGGTGAACGCGCCCAACTGGCTGATGTTGACCGTCGCGGCCGAGGACGGGCCGTGGCTCGGCGCCGCGGACGTCGAGGTACTTGAGGATCGCCAGGAACTCGACCTGCGCCGCGGTGTGCTGGCCATGCGTCGGCGGGTTCGCGACAACCTCGGCCATATCACGCAGATCACACACCGCCGGTTCGTGCACATGGGAGCCGCACATCTTGCCGCGCTAGAGATGGCGATCGTGCCGCAGAACTGGTCGGGGCGGCTGCGTATCCGCTCAGAGCTCGACGGCACGGTCACCAACAGCGGCGTCCCGCGATATCGGGAGCTCGCAAGCCGTCACCTGGCGCCCATCGCGACGGGCTGCCCGGCGGCCGACAGCATGCTGCTCGTGGTGGAGACGAACCGGTCGCACATCCGCATCGCTGAAGCGGCGCGGACGCGGGTGTTCAAGGACGGCTCACGGCTGGCCGAAGAGGGTACCGTGACCGAGCAGCCAGGCCGGATCGGCCGCGAGTTCGCGATCGAGGTTACCGCGGGGCAGACGGTCCTGGTCGAGAAGACGGTGGCGATCGCCACCTCCCGGGACCGCGCCGTCTCCGACGCGGGCGTCGCGGCGGCCGGGTGGCTGGAGGGCGCCGGCTCGTTCGATGAGCTTCTCCGCGAGCACGTGCTGGCGTGGGCGCATCTGTGGGCACGCTTCCCGATCGAGCTGCGCGGCTGCGAGGATGACCGGGTGCTGCCCGTGCTCCGGCTGCACATCTTCCACCTGCTGCAGACAATCGCCCCCAACAGCATTGACCTCGACGTCAGCGTGCCCGCGCGTGGCCTGCATGGTGAGGCGTACCGCGGGCATGTGTTCTGGGACGAGTTGTTCGTGTTTCCGGTGCTCAACCTGCGGCTGCCCGAGCTGAGCCGGTCACTGCTGGAGTATCGCTACTATCGCCTTCCCGCCGCGAGGCGGGCGGCGGTGGAAGCCGGTCACGTAGGAGCCATGTACCCGTGGCAGTCCGGCAGCGACGGCACCGAGCAGAGCGCCCTCGTACACCTCAACCCGCAATCCGGCCGGTGGCTTCCGGACACGACCTACCTGCAGCGCCACGTCGGTATTGCGGTCGCCTACAACATCTGGCAGTACTACCAGTCCACCGGTGACCGGGACTTCCTCGCCCGCTACGGCGCCGAGATCATCCTCGAGGTCGCCCGGTTCTTTGCCAGCACGGCCGCCTACGATCGCGGGCTGGACCGGTACGTCATCCGTGGGGTGGTGGGACCGGATGAGTTTCACACCAGCTACCCCGACTCCCCCGGCGCAGGGATCGACAACAACGCCTACACGAACGTGATGACGACCTGGCTGCTCCTGCGTGCCCTCGAGGTCCTTGACCTGCTGCCCGAGCACCGCCGCACCGAACTCACCGAGACGCTGGGCCTGGCCGCGACCGAGCAGGAACGCTGGGAGCACATCTCACGGCGCATGTATGTCCCGTTCCACGGCAGTGGCATCATCAGCCAGTTCGAAGGCTACGAGAACCTCGAAGAACTCGACTGGGAGGACTACTACGCCAGGTACGGGAACATCGGGCGGCTTGACCGGATCCTCGAGGCGGAAGAAGACAGCCCGAACCGGTACCGGGTCTCCAAGCAGGCGGACGTGCTCATGCTCTTCTACCTGCTGTCGGCCGACGAACTCGGCACACTGCTGCACCGCCTGGGCTACAACTGGTCGCCGAGCCGCATTCCTGGCATCATCGACTACTACCTGGCCCGCACCTCCAACGGCTCCGCGCTCAGCGCGGTAGTGCACGCTTGGGTGCTCGCCCGTGCCAACCGGGAACACGCGTTTGACGAATTCATCGACGCGCTACGCAGCGATGTCGCGGACGTCCAGGGCGGCACGACCGCCGAGGGCATACACCTGGCCGCGATGGCAGGAACCATCGACGTGCTCCAGCGGTGCTTCGCAGGCGTGGAAATCCGCGACGATGTGCTGTGGCTCAACCCCTACTGGGCCAGACGGCTCGGCAAGCTCGAGTTCGCCATTCTCTACCGCGACCACGTTGTCACCCTGACCATCATGGACCACACCGTTGTTGTCAGCAGCGGCCCAGGCAAGCTGCCACCGGTCAGGGTCGGCTGTCACGGGCAAGTGCGCGAGCTCAGCAACGGGCAAACGCTCGAGTTCAAGCTCTGACGCGGCGCGGCCGGGGCGGCCGGGGC
>DPMS01000585.1 GCA_003541285.1 Actinomycetota bacterium | reverse complement strand
GATGCTCTTCAATGACCGCCCGTTTGGCCCGCAGCCGGCCCGGCAGGGACGGGTAACGCGGCAGGTTGATGCCCTCCTTGACGGTGATCACCGCGGGCAGGGGCAGCTCGAACACCTCCTCGCGGCCGGCGTACTCGCGCCGGGCCCGCACCCCGGGCGCGGGGCCATCGGTGATCTCGATGTGCTTGATGCCGGTCACGCACGGCCAGCCGAGCTCATGCGCCACCCGGATGCCCACCTGGTAGTCGCCGGTGTCGGCTGCCTCATTACCCAGCAGGAGCAGGTCGTAGCCCTGCCCGGCCTCCGCCCGGCGGCGCGCTTCGGCAGCGATCGCGGTGGCGGTGGCGACCGGGCCCCACTCCCGGCCATCGGTCTCCAGCAGCACCGCCCGCCCCGCGCCCAGCGCGAGCGCGTCGCGCAACTGACCGGCAGCGGCGGGCGGGCCGAGCGTCAGCACCGACACGCTGCCGCCCAGGCGCTCGGTGATCTGGATCGCCTCCTCCACCGCGCACTCCTCGTGCGGGCTCATGGCGAACCCCGACATCCGGGTGTCCACCTCCTGCCCGTCGGCGGTGACCACGATCTTGCCGCCGACCATGGGGACGCGCTTGACGCAGACTCCGATCTCCATCCCGGTCAGCTCCGGATCCGCTCGTTCTCCGGGTCGAACAGCGGGGTCGCGCCGGCCACCGCGACCGTGACGGGGTAACGCTCACCGAGATATTCGACGGAAAGGCGTGCCCCCTGCCGGGCATGGGCGGCCGGGAGGTAGGCCATGAGCAGGTGCTTGCCGACCGACGGGCCCGACCCGGCGCTGGTCACGTAGGACGGGCGCCCGGCATCGTCCACGAGCCGCTCACCGTCGGCGGACAGGATGGGCTCGCCGCCGAGCATGTAGCGCAGCTGGCCACTGGCTGACCGGTGGTCATCCACCGTCAGCGTGCACAGCACCGCCACCGCGGGGGCGCCGCGCTGCGCCAGGTAGGCGTCCTTGCCGATGAACGGGTGGGCCTTCACCTTCGGGCGGGCCATCCCGGCCTCGACCAGGGTGTAGTCGGGCGTCAGCTCGTTGCCGTACGCGCGGTACCCCTTCTCCAGCCGGCCGGTGGTCCCGTAGACGCCGATGCCGACCGGGACCAGCCCACGGGAGTTCCCCGCCTCCCAGAGTGTGTCCCAGAGCCTGGCCCCCTGCTCCATCGGCACGTACAGTTCCCAGCCGAGCTCGCCCACATAGGAGATGCGCGAGGCGAGAACGGTGAGCCCGCCGGCCTCCACCTCACGGCAGGTGCCGAACGCGAAGCCGGGGTGGCTGTAGGCATCCCCGGAGACCGCCTGCATGACATCCCTGGCGCGGGGGCCCCACAGCCCGAGCGTGGTCCAGGCCGAGGTCAGATCGGCCAGGGCCGCGGTGCCGTCGGCGGGCAGGTGGCCCGCGAACCACTTCTTCTCGGTCATGCCGGTGGCGCCGCCGGTCACCACCCGGAAGTGATCAGCCCCGAGCCGCATGATCGTGAGGTCGGCTTTGAACCCCCCGCGCTCGTCGAGCAGCGGGGTGTAGACGACCCGGCCGGGCGGCACGTCCATCTGCGCGACAGCGAGCGACTGCACAGTCTCCAGTGCGGCCGGGCCGGTGATGTCGAAGACCGCGAAGGCTGACAGGTCCACCAGGCCGCAGGCATCGCGCATTCCCAGGTGCTCGGCGTTGATGATCGGCGACCACCAGCGGGACTCCCATTCGGCCTCGCGCGGCATCAGCCGCCCGGCGTAGCGCTCCAGCAGGCCCTCGTTCGAGGCGTACCAGTGCGGGCGCTCCCAGCCCGCCGTCTCGAAGAAGACCGCGCCCAGTTCACGTTCCCGGTGGTACATGGGGCTGACCCGGACCGGGCGGCCCGACTCCCACTGCTCGGCCGGGTGGATGATCCCGTACATCTTGTTGAAGCCTTCCCGTGCCCGCGCGGTGACGTGGGCGACGGTGCGCTGGCACGGGTAGAAGCGGGCGATGTCGGCCTCATGGATATCGATCCCGGGCACCTGGCCGCTCATCCACTCCGCCACCGCGCGGCCGACTCCCGGCCCCTCCTTGATCCAGCTGGCCGCGGCCGACCACAGCCCTTTCACCTCCGGCGTTTCCCCGAGCACCGGGTGCCCGTCCGGGGTCATCGAGATCAAACCATTGATGGCATAACGGATGCCGACCTTCTCGTCGCCGAGCAGGTCCGGCATGAGTTCCAGGGCCTGGGCGAGCTGGGGGTCGAAGTCGTCCTGCGTGAACGGCAGTTCGGTGGGTGAGCGGGGCGATTCCTCGATGGCGGGAATCTCGCCGGGACCGACGATGATCGGCCGGTGGGCGTAGGAGCCGACTTCCATGTCGCCACCGTGCTGCCGCTCGTACATGTTGGTGTCCACGTCACGCACGATCGGGTAGGCGATCTCCCCGATGGTGCCGGCGAACAGCGGGACCGGCCCGACACTGATCATCTGGTGCACGATCGGGGTGAGCGGGATCCGCGCACCGGCCATCGCGGCGATGCGGGGGCTCCAGACCCCGCAGCAGATCACGCAGGTACCGGTCTCGATCTCTCCCTGGCTGGTGCGCACCGCCTTGACCGCGCCCGCGGGGGTCTTCTCGATGCCGAGCACCTCGGCGCCCGCGATCACCGTCAGCGCGCCGGACCGCTGGGCCTGCTCCCGCATCAAGGTGCCGGCCCGCAGCGAGTCCACCACGCCCACGGTCGGGAAGTGCGCGCCGCCCAGGATCACCGACTCGTCCAGGTACGGCACGAGCTTGCGCACCTCGGCGGGCGAGAGGATCTGCCCGGGGATGCCCCAGGCCTTGGCCGCGGAGCAGCGCCGGCGCAGTTCCTGCATGCGCGCCTCGGTGCGGGCGACCTCGATCCCGCCGCTCTGGGTGAACACCCCGAGCGCCTGGTACTGCTCGGTGCTGTCGCGGGTCAGTTCCATCATCATCTTGGAGTACTCGATCGGGAAGATGAAGTTGGATGCGTGCCCGGTCGACCCGCCCGGGTTGGGCATCGGCCCCTTGTCCACCAGGACGAGGTCACGCCAGCCCAGCCGCACCAGGTGGTGGGCGAGGCTGTTGCCGACGATGCCGGCGCCGATGATGACGGCGCTTGCCCGGTCCGGGGTGTCACTCATGCCGCTGAATACCGCCAATCTCTGATTCCGCGTTACTGCCGACCTCGGCCCCGCCGCCGGGACTGCGGGCGGCGGGGCCGGTGCCGTCTGCTCCGACGATGCCGTTGCCTACTCGACCGGGATCTCCTTGTTGATCAGGCCCAGGTCGATCCCCTGCCGCCTGCGCACGATCCTGGCGGCCACGTAGACCACGATCGCCAGCACGTACATCGCGCCCATGAAGATCAGCGACTTCGGGTCGTTCACGAAGTAGTTGTCGTTGATGAGCCACTCGACCAGGTTGAACACCAGCAGGCCGATGGTGATCACCCCGGCGGCCGGGACGACCGGCACGCCCAGGAGCTTGACCTTGCTGGCCGGTGACGCATTCCACAGGTCGCGCTTGAGCCAGGGCAGCAGGACTACCGCGATCGCGCTGAACAGATAGGTCACCGCGATGACCAGCGTCGCGTCCAGCGTCCAGGTGCGGAAGGTCGACCAGTACGCGTAGACGGCACCCAGGCCCACCGCCGGCAGCAGCATCAAGATCAGCGAGTAGAGCGGGACCTTCCGCCTCTCCGAGACCTCCGCCGCCCGGTCCGGCAGGATCCGGTCGAACGCCGCCGCGAAGATGACCCTGGTGGAAGAGAGGAAGAGCGTCCCCACCCAGCCGAAGAACCACAGGCTCATCAGCAGGATGAGGATCACCTGGAAGGCTGCGTTGTGGACCAGCCAGCCCGCGAACATGACCGGGTAGGGCCAGATCGGGATGGGGGATACCGCGTTGTACGTCGCCGCGTTCGCGTTCTGGTAGAAGTCCCAGCCGAAGGTCTTGGCCGCCAGCAGGAAGAAGATCACCACGAGCGCGACCGTGATCCACAGCCCGAAGAACATGCCGCGGAAGACGCGCCTGAAGTCACTGGCGCCGCGGATCTCGCCGTACAGAGTGGCACCCCAGTTCGGCCACAGGATGAAGAACATCATCGCCGGCACCAGCAGCATGGTCGGGCCGAGGGGGCCGAAGCTCATCGCGGGCGGCGTGTACCCGGCCTTGTGGGCAGCCGCATTAATGGCCGTGTAGGCGTGGTTGATGCCGAACAGCTTGTGCGCCTCAAGGTTGAAGGAGGACACGAAGCTGGCGTGGCTGTTGAACAGCAGCAGCACCACGATGACCGCGAACCCGGCCAGGCCGCCGTAGAAGGCCCACTTCTGGATCCGGGCGTACCCGGCCATCCCGATCGAGACCAGGATGCCCGCCAGGACGATCGTGATCAGGGTGACGACGAAGATCCCGTTCTTCGTGCCGAACCAGGCGGCGCCGGACGGGCTGCCGAGCGTCGCCCACAGCGGCTCGAACAACTGGACCGCGAGGATGTTGCCGTAGATGGGCGCCCACAGCCACAGGATGAACCACCAGCCGGTGGCCGCCATCACGAAGCCGAGGCCACTGCCCAGGATCCGGGTCTGCCAGACGTAGTCGCCGCCGGCCCGCGGGATCGTGACGATGAGCCCGGTGTACGCGATGACCAGGAACGACACGAGGATGGCCGAGATGATCACCGCGGTCAGCATCTGGCCCTGGGGGAACGCCGGGCCGGCGAAGGTGAACTCGTACATACCCAGGGTGACGAAGTTGGTGGCCAGCACGGCATAGATCAGCGAGTCCCGGACTGACCAGCCACGGACCAGGCCGGTGGCCTTCCGCAGGAAGAGCGCCGGTCTCTCGTCGCCGAGAGCTTCTGTCGCCATACGTACCTCCAAGAGTGGAGCCAATCGGGGGGCAGTAATCCGACTTACATCCGGCGGGCAGGCCAGGTGTCACTCTCAGCCGTTCACGAGAAGATATTTACTGACCTTGCCCTTCTTCGCGTCGAGTTCGAGGAGTGCGCCCTGCAGGACGCCATCACCATAGACGCTGCCTGGATTGATGGCGAGCGTCCGGCCCATCTTCTTTATGCCCCTGCTTTCGTGAATGTGCCCGTGCACAGAAAGCATGGGCTGATAGCGAACGATTGCATCCCGGACCGCAATCGAGCCCACCGGTTTCATCACCGCTCCGCCGTGGATCGGGCGCAGCGTCGCGTCGAGCGCGGGCGCCTCGTCCAGCCCTGTCCCGTAGGGGGGCGCGTGGAAGTTGAAGATCGCCCGCTCCATGTCCGGCACCAGGTTCGCCACCGCGTCGATCCTGACCGCCAGTTCGGATTCCGGGGCTTCCCGGAAGGTGTCCCACGGCGTCGGGTTCGTCCAGCCCATCGAAACCAGCTGGAAGCCATCGAGATCGAGCAGTTTGCCCTCGCCGAATGTCACGCATGGCGACGACTCGATGACGGCATCGATTTCCCAGATATCGTCGTTCCCCCCGTTGAGGATGCACGGGATCTCGCCGCCTTTGAGCTTGCCGTCCGCCATATCCAGCCAGCGGTCCAGCGAGGCGATCATCTCCACGCTGAAGCGCCGGTCGACGGCGCCCTCTTCCTTGCTCAGCTCGGTGAGCTCATCGGGGGACATGATGGCCGGGTACGATCCGCGGTTGCGGATCTTGCGCTCGACCTCGGCGAGTTCCTCCCTGGTGTCCAGGCGCACCGTCTCCCCGCCGAGGCTCACCTGCCAGTACCCGTTGTGCTCGGTGATCGGCACCATCACCTTCCCGGTGACGTCACCGCCCAGCACAACGAGATCCGCCTTGTAGAAACTGGCCGCGTTGAGGAACTTGCGCCAGCAGATCTCGGACCCATGGATGTCGGTGGCGAAGAAGACTTTCACTGGCCCACCCCACGCCTTCCCCGGGCACCGGGCGCTACCGCTGCGCGTGATGCGCAACGGTCACGCGTTCTGTGCAACGTTTAGCACTCGCCGAAACCAGCGTCAAGGTGCGCAGACCGGTCAGTGCGCCACTTCTTCCGGCAGTTCGTACCAGCGCACGCGATCACCGACGTTCGCCCGCAGCCGCCACTTGACCGACTTCGGGGTCTCCTCCGCCAGTTCGAGCAGCCGCTGTGCCTGCGCACCGGGATGCTTGATCTCGTCACCCGGCGGGACCAGCTCCGGACGCTCCTCGATCAGGGCCGGCAGTTTGGTGAGGTTGCCGGTGACGGTCCGCCACCACCCCCAGTCGGAGCCAACCAGCCGGCAGAACCGGCCGGTGTCGAGTGAGACCGGCTCGCTGCCCCCCAGCGGCAAGGCGGCGAGCAGGTGGACGATGTCCCGCGCATCCTTCTCGTTCAGCTCAATGATCTGGAGCTTGGACAGCAGCACGTCCATGGCGTCGATGGTGAGCGGCATCCGGGAGAACGAGGGCCGCAGGTCCAGCGTGTGGCACATGGTCAGCCGGTCGACCATCAGGTCGATCGGCCGCCCGGAGGGGGCGGCGAAATACATCTGCCGGTCGCCGTTGAGGTTGTTGAAGCGGCGGTCCGGCTCGCAGCCACTGCTCTCCAGGTAGGCCGCGACCTTTTTGCGCTCTTTGGACAGGCAGGCATAGTCGATGTCCTGGTCACGGCGCAGCCGCGGCGGGAAATCGGGGCACAGGACCCGCACCGCCAGGCCGCCCAGGAGCTTGAGCCCGAGCCCGGCGCCCGCGGCGCCGCGGGCCAGTTCCAGCGCCTCGGGCAGCGGGTCGTGCGCGGACGCGGAGGTGGCGGCGTCAGCCGCGCCGGGTGTGGACATACCCAGCCCCGCTCTCTTTCCATCGCGGGCACCCGCCGGCAAGCTGATGCCCGGCACAATACTCTCCAGCGAGTATGCCACGGCACAACGAGGATGCCGCAGTTGACGTGTACCTGCCCAGGTCGTCATCCTGGTTGCATGAGCGAGACCGAGGTTGCGCCGAACGCAACCTATCAGTCGGCCGAACGCGTGCTGACACTGCTCAAGAGTTTCGATGACAGCCGGGTGGAACTCGGTGTCGCCGACATCGCCCGCGCCCTGGCCGTGCACAAGTCGACCGCTTCCCGGCTCGCCGCCGCACTGGAGCGGACCGGTTTCCTCACCCGCGTCGGCAAGCGCTACCGGCTGGGGGTGGAGATCATCCGGCTGGGCACGCTGGCGCTGCGCAGCTTCGACCTGGTGGCCACCATGCAGCCGGCGATGGAGAAGCTGTCCCAGCGGACCGGGGAGACGGTGAACCTCGCGGTCCCCGACGGTGCGGACGTGCTCAACGTGGCTGAGGTCCCGAGCACCTACATCCTGTCCAGCTCGGGCGGCTGGATAGGCCGGCGGACCAGGCCGCATGCGGTGGCCAACGGCAAGGTGCTGCTCGCCTACGGCGCGCTCGCCCAGCCTGCCGTGCTGGAGCGGTACACCCCGCAGACGATCACCAGCCTCGACGCGCTCGCCGCCGAACTGGCCACCGTCCGCCGCGACGGTTACGCCAAGGCGGTCGCCGAACTGGA
>DPMS01000099.1 GCA_003541285.1 Actinomycetota bacterium | reverse complement strand
GTTATCTCCAGCCTCAACTGAGGTGTCCTCGATGTTGCTGAGGGCTTCGTAGCGGGCTGGATTGCCCGTTGTGGACGTAGTTATCTCCTGTGCTGTCGCGCACGTGACAGACGTAGCGCACGGCAGAGGAGAAGTCGCATGCATGTGCAGCGGGTGGTAGTGCCCGGGAACCAGGCCGAGTCGTGGACGGTCCTGGACGACGGCGGGCGGGTGGTGGAGCCGGTCGAGCGATGGCTGGCGCACCTGACGGCGATCGAACGCTCCCCGAACACGGTGAAGGCGTACTCGCACGACCTGAAGGACTACCTGGTCTTCCTGGCGTCCCGCGGCTTGGATTGGCGGGAGGTGTGTCTGGAGGACATCGGCGCGTTCGTGGCCTGGCTGCGCTTGCCGGCCGAGGGCCGCGACGGGAGCGTGGCGGTGCTGCCGAGCGTGGCGCCGAAGGTGACCGAGTCGACGGTGAACCGGAAGCTGTCGGCGATCAACGCGTTCTACTGCTTCCATGCCCGCCACGGCGTGGACGTCGGGGAGCTGCTGGTGACCTGGCAGGCGCCCGGCCGCGGCGGCGGGCGGGGCGGGTATCGGCCGTTCCTGCACCACATCACCAAGTGCTCCCCGCAGCCGCGGCGCACGGTGGCGTTGAAGGGCGTCAAGAAGCTGCCGCGGATCCTGACGCCCGCCGAGGTGCAGGCGGTGCTGGACGCGTGCGTGCATCTGCGGGACCGCTTCCTATTTGCCCTGCTCTACGACTCCGGCTGCCGGATTGGCGAGGCGCTGGGGCTTCGCCATGAGGACATCGACGCCGCATCCCGGGTGCTGCGGATCGAGCCGCGCACCAACAGCAACGGTGCCCGGGTCAAGAACCACTCGGAGCGGTCGGTGCCGATCAGCGGCCAGCTGGTCCGGTTGTGGGGCGACTACCTGCATGAGGAGTACGGCGACCTCGACTGCGACTACGTGTTCGTGAACCTGTTCGCGGCCCCGCGCGGGCAGGCGATGACCTACTCGGCGGCCTACGACCTGGTGGTGCGGCTTCGCGCGCGGGTCGGGTTCGACTTCGATCCGCACTGGCTCCGTCACTGCATGGCAACGAGGGCGCTTCGGGACGGGGTGCCGCTCGAGGTGGTCTCCAAGCTGCTCGGCCACTCCTCGACCACCGTCACCGAACAGGTCTATGGCCACCTGACCGTCGAGGACGCCCGCAAGGCGCTTGAGGCGGCCGGCTGGTTCAGCTCCGACGGGGCGGAGGTGACCCTGTGAACCAGCCGATTAACCAGGCTGTGAACCACAACAGGTTCGAGGTCACCGACAGCGACCGGCTGCGCTGGCAGCGGCAGGCCGCCCACGCGTTGACCGCGCTGCTGCAGAACGCGCCGGTGCTGCCGCCGCTGATTTGGACGATCGGGCCGACCGGGGCGCTGGTCGGCCATCTGGCCGGGCTCATCCCCGCGGAACGGCTGCGTGAGCGTTTCCAGGCGTGGGTGGCCGCGCTGGAGTTGTCGGAGCGGCCGCCGGTCAGTTCCCCGGGCGGCGCGGTGTGGCATCTGGCCGCCGAGGCAATGCGCGGTCAGGTCCGCCTCCGGGTGACCGCCAGCGTGCTGGCGGCGCCGCCCGAGGAAGACGACCTGTTTGACGGCCAGATCAGCAAGAGCGGTGAGGAATCGGCATGAGCGGTTCGGTGCACGATGCGGCCCCCTCACCTGGCGGCAGGCCCGCAGGCTTGCTGGAGAAGCTGATGGCGGCCATCCGGCCCGAGTTCCGCGCCGAGGTGCTGACCTTCGAGGCCGCCGATCCGGTGTTCGGCGGGCAGGTATGCGCGGTACCGGGCTGCCATCGGGTGGCCCGCTGCCGGCAGATGTGCTTTGGGCACCACGGACGGTGGCGCCGTGAAGGAACCCCTGACCTGGCCGACTTCATCGCCACCACCCCAAGCGATTGGAACGGCCGACGGCAGCTGGCCTCCTGCAAGGTGCCGACGTGCCAGTACGCGTCCAGCAGCAAGGGCATGTGCGAGCGCCACCACGCCCAGTGGAAGCGCTCGGGCGAGGCCGGCCACGCGTCGTGGATGGCCTCGGCGGCACCGCTTCGGCCGCCATCGCCCGTGCCGCCGATCTGCGCGATCGTCTACTGCGCCCTGTGGTGCAAGGGCAGGGCCCCGTTCTGCAGCGGCCACAACGGATACTGGCGGCAATGCCTGTCCCGCATGAGCATGCAGGAGTTCACGGCCCTCTACGAGGCCGACCGCAGCGACCAGGAATGGATCGATCTGCGAAACCTGCCCGCCCAGCTGCGCCTGGAGGTGCAATACGTCCTGCAGTCCCGCCGCGACGAGGAACGCGCGAGGCTGATTCCCCGCTACGTTCAGCGGACCGTGAACGCCCTGGCCGATGTCGGAGCGGCCTCGTTCCTGCAGCACGATGAGGAGTACTGGGCCGCGTTCGGGACACCCGCCGGCGGGCAGCGCCTGTCCGGGCGGCGCGCGTTCGTCCTGGACTCCTACCTGCGCATCGAGGCACTTGCGCTCGGACACGGCTGGGACCAGGAATACCCGCGCGACATCTGGCGGCTGCGCACGCTAGGAATCGATACCGACCGGGTCGCCGCCCTCCGCTTCACCGGCATCACCCAGTCCTGGCTGAAACAGCTGGCCAAACGGGTGAGCCGATGGCGGCTCACCACCGGCACCGGCCCAGGCAGCGTGCTGCAGATGGTCTCCGCCCTCACCCACCTGAGCGGATTCCTGGCCTCGGCGCAGATCACCAGCCTGGCCGGAACCGACCGTGAACTGCTGGAACGCTACCTGGCTGAGCTGCACCGCCAGTACGGCGACCGGGATGTCCGCGCCCGCCATATCGGCGCACTGGGCACCTTCCTTTCGGCACTACGGCAACTCAAGCTCGCCGACGACTTGCCGACCACGGCGATGCTCTTCCCCGAGGACTACCCACGCCGGCCCGAACCGCTGCCCCGCGCAATCGCCGAGCAGATCATGACGCAAGTCGAGGCGCCGGCCAACCTCGACCGGTGGGACAACCCCGCCTACCAGCTCATCACCCTCATCCTGATCCGCTGCGGCCTGCGGATCACCGATGCGGTCCGGATCGGCGATGACTGCATCGCCTTCGACGCCGACGGCTCCCCCTACCTGCACTACTACAACCACAAGATGAAACGCCAGGCGCTGGTGCCCATCGACGAAGAACTCCACGCTCTCATCAAGGCTCAACTGCAGCGCAACCTGGACCGGTGGCCCGCCGGCATCCCGGTGCTGTTCCCCCGCCCCACCGCCAACCTCGATGGCGCCAGGCCACTGAGCGGGCGCACCTACCGCGGAGCACTCCGTCGCTGGCTGGAACGATGTGAGATCCGCGACGAATACGGCCTGCCGGTGCACCTGACCCCGCACCAGTGGCGCCATACTCTGGGCACCAGGTTGATCAACCGGGACGTTCCCCAGCACGTCGTGCAGAAGATCCTCGATCACGACTCGCCGGGGATGACCGCCCACTACGCGCGGCTGCACGACACCACCGTCCGGCGGCACTGGGAGAACGCCCGCAAAGTCAACATCGCCGGCGACACCGTCACCCTCGACCCCGCCGGGCAAGTGGCCGACGCCGCCTGGGCCAAGCAACGGCTCGGGCGGGCCACCCAGGCCCTGCCCAACGGCTACTGCGGCCTGCCGATCCAACAGTCGTGCCCGCACGCCAACAGCTGCTTGACATGTCCGATGCTCATCACCACGGCTGAATTCCTCCCGCAGCATCGGGCCCAGCACCAGCAGACCCTGCAGATCATCACCGCGGCTGAAGCCCGCGGGCAGACGCGGCTTGCCGAGATGAACCGGCAGGTCGCCGACAACCTGCACAACATCATCACCTCATTGGAAGCCGACCCCGGCGACAACGCCGACCGGCCCGAAGGGACCGCCAATGCCGGCTGAACCTGCCGCTGGACCAAACACGGCCGGCCTCACCGCCGCGGCGCGCACCCGCCACGAGCTGACCCGCGCCAAGGCCGTCAAAGCGCTGCACGACCTGCAGCGCCAAGGCGTCCCCGTCACCTTCGGCGTCGTCGCCGCCACGGCCGGAGTGTCCAGGTCCTGGCTCTACCGGCAAGCCGACCTGCGCCAGCAGATCGACCAGCTCCGCCAGACCGGACCCGCATCGACAAGCCATGCCGCCGAAGGAGCCACGCAGAGCAGCGGCGCGTCACTGCGGGCACGCCTGAACCAGGCGCTGGAACGCAATCGGCAGCTCGCCGACGACAACGCCCGGCTGCGCAGCCAACTCGCCCAAGCACTCGGCGAGCAACGCCAACCACCCCCGCAGGTTGCGCGGCAGCGCTCCTCCCGTCACGCTTCCACAACGATCGGACCCTGTTGACGGTCGCCTACGCCGCCACGGCGGTCACGTCAACGACACCGTCCTCGACGTGACCGCCCAGGTCAACGACATGTCGATCTTGAAAGCTGGAGATAACCCACGACGTCGGCGCGGCGATCGTCGCCTACCTGCGCGACGGCCGCCCGGCCGGCGCGCTGGACCGGACGGTGTTCA
>DPMS01000532.1 GCA_003541285.1 Actinomycetota bacterium | reverse complement strand
GACCTGTACGCGCGGCTGGAAGCGGAGACCGGGCTGGCGACCGGCCTCAGGCAGGTCGGGCTGATCGAGCTCGCCATCGAGCCGGGGCGGCTGGAGGAGTACCGGCGCGTCGCCGCTTTCAACCGGCTGTGTGGCGTGGAGGTGCATGAGATCTCCCCGCGTGAGGTCGCGGAACTGTTCCCGCTGGCCCGGACCGACGATGTGCTGGCCGGCTTCTACATCCCGGCCGACGGCCGGGTGAACCCGGTCGACGTGACGATGTCGCTGGCCCGGGGTGCCCGGCTGCGGGGCGCGGCGATCATCGAGGGGGTACCGGTCACCGGCTTCCTGACCTGTGACGGCGCCGTGACCGGGGTCCGCACGCCGCGGGGGGACATCGAGGCCGAGTATGTGGTCAACTGCGCCGGGATGTGGGCCCGNNTACTACCTGCTGACCGAGCCGATCGAGGGGGTGGACGGCGGCTGGCCGGTGCTGGAGGACCCTGCCAATTACGGCTACTACCGGGAGGAGGGCGGCGGGCTCATGCTCGGCCTGTTCGAGCCGGCCTGCGCGCCCTGGCAGGTGGACGGCATCCCGGCCGGGTTCTCGTTCGGTGAAATATCCCCGGACTGGGACCGGATGGCGCCCTATCTGGAGAAGACCATGTCCCGGGTCCCGGTGGTGGAGCAGACCGGGATCAAGAAGCTGTTCTGCGGCCCGGAAAGCTTCACCCCGGACCTGGCCCCGATCGTCGGCGAGGCGCCTGAGCTGAAGAACTACTTCGTGGCCGCCGGGCTGAACTCGATCGGGATCCTCACCGGCGGGGGAATCGGCCGGGTGGTCGCGCACTGGATCACGGCGGGCCGGCCGGACATCGACGTGACGGGCATCAACATCGACCGGCTGCACAGTTACCAGGCCAACCCCGAGTACCGGGCGACCCGGACGGTGGAGTCGCTGGGCCTGGTGTACGAGACGCACTACCCGGGCCGGGCGATGCGGACCGCGCGTGGCGCGAAGGTGTCCCCCATCCATCACCGGCTGGTGGCGCAGCGCGCGTATTTCAAGGACGTCAGCGGCTGGGAGGGCGCCGACTGGTACGCACCCGAGGGCGCCGGGCCGGTGGCCGGCCAGCTGTCCTGGGGGCGGCAGGACTGGTTCGGCTACTGGCAGGCCGAGCACCACGCGGCGCGCACCGGCGTGATCTTGATGGATATGGCCTTCATGGCCAAGTTCGACGTGCGGGGCCGCGACGCTGGACGGGTACTGGAGCGGGTCTCCGCCAACCAGGTGGACGGTGAGCCAGGCCGGATCACCTACACCCAGTGGCTGAACGAGGGCGGCGGGCTGGAAGCCGATCTCACGGTGACCAAGCTTGACGATGACCGGTTCTGGGTGGTCGCCTCCGACACCGCGCACCGGCACGTGGACACCTGGATGCGCCGCCATCTCGGCGGCGCGCACGCCTTCGTCACCGACGTGACGTCGGGCTACGCGCAGATCAACATCCAGGGCCCGCGGTCGCGGGAACTGCTGGCCTCGGTCACTTCGGTGGACGTGTCCAACGAGGCGTTCGGCTACCGTGCGGCCGCTGAGATCGACATCGGGTTCGCGCGGGTGCTCTGCATCCGGATCACCTACCTCGGCGAACTCGGATACGAGCTGTACATCCCGGCCGAGCAAGCCGTGCACGTGTACGACCGGCTGGTGCAGGCCGGGCACGCGCTCGAACTGCGGCACGCCGGGCTCAAGGCGCTGGGGAGCCTGCGGATGGAGAAGGGCTACCGCGACTACGGTCACGACATCGACAACACCGACACCGCGGCGGAAGCCGGGCTCGGTTTCGCGGTCGCGCTGGACAAGCCGGGCGGATTCATCGGCCGCGACGCCGTGCTCGCCCAGAAGGCCCGCGGGCCGCTGCGCCGCCGGCTGGTGCAGGTGCTGGTGACCGATCCCGGGCCGCTCCTGTTCCACGCCGAAGTAGTACACCGCAACGGCAAGCCAGCGGGGTATATCCGTTCCGCGTCCTACGGGTTCACCCTCGGCGGCGCGGTTGGGCTGGCGATGATCGATGCTGACGAGCCCATCGACCAGGCCTACCTGGACACCGGCGAATGGATGGTGCAGATCGGGACCTCGGTCTACCCGGCTGTGGTGTCCCTGCGCCCGATGTATGACCCCGGGAACAAGCGCATCCAGATGTGAGCATGTTTCGGGCTGGCCGCGGAAGCGGCCCAGCCGCCGGCCCCGGCAATGGCGTCGCTTACGCCGCTGGCACTACCTGGTACGTAGGCATGTCCGCCGGCGGTGATCGCGGACACGGCCAGTCACGCCGCTGCGTACCGCCCGGCGTGGGAACCGGCCACGGACCGCAGGTTCGCCACGTCACACTCTCGCTGTTCGCGGGATCCTGGCCAGCTTGACCCTGGCCAGCACGGCTGGGCCGCCACTGAGTGGTGGACACCAGGCGATTGCGCAATGGCCGGATCGCGCCCCCACGCGCGCCGTGGCGACTTATGATCTGCCCATCATGTTCCATACCGAGGCCGACCTCGCTGGTCGCTTCCGGTTGGAGAGCAGGATCGCGGCCGGCGGCGTGGGAGAGGTCTGGCAGGCTGTGGACCTGGTCGTGGACCTGCCGGTCGCGGTCAAGATGCTGCGCGCCGGGTATGCCTGGCAGCCCGAGACGCTGGCCCGGTTCCGGGCGGAGGCGCAGCACGCCGGCTCGGTGTCCCACCCCGGCATCGCACAGATCTATCACTACGACGATGGCGATCCGCCGGTCCCGCCGTACCTGGTGATGGAACTAGTGCGGGGGCCGTCGCTGGCCAGGGTGCTGGCGAGAGGGCCGCTGGCTCCCGCACGCGCCATGGACGTGATCGGGCAGGTCGCTGCCGCCCTGGACGCCGCACACCAGGCGGGCCTGGTGCACCGGGACGTCAAGCCGTCCAACCTGCTCGTGGGCCCGGGTGGCCAGATGAAGATCATTGACTTTGGAATCGCCCATGCGGCGGGCTCCGCACCGCTCACGCGGACGGGAGCGCTGGTGGGGACACCGGACTACCTGGCCCCAGAACTGGCTGCGGGTGCCTCCGCCACGCCGGCCAGCGATCTGTACTCACTGGGGGTGGTCGCCTACGAGTGCCTGGTGGGGTTGCCGCCGTTCTCGGGGCAGGCCCTGGAGGTCGCGGTCGCGCACCGGGACCGGCCGCTGCCGCCGCTGCCCGCGAACGTGCCGATGGGAGTTGCCGCGCTGGTGAACAGGCTGACTGCCAAGGACCCGCGGGCCCGGCCCGCCGGCGCCGACCAGGTCAGCTGGTGGGCCCATCGGCTCCGGGACAGCTTGCTCGCGGGCCCGGATGCGCAGCCGCGTTCACGGCGACCTGTGCCGGGCCACCCGGACGCTGCCGGGCCCGGGTATCCGGCCGGGGCAGGGCCTGGACATCCGGCCGGGGCAGGGCCTGGACATCCGGCCGTTGCCAGGTCCGGCAGACCGGCCGGCAACGAGCCCGCAACCTTTCCCGGTGGGCTGGAGCCGCCGACTTTGGCCGGTGATGGTCCTGGCACGCTGGCTGGACGTGGTCCCGGCGCCCTGGCTCCGGTTGGTCCTGGCACACTGGCTGGCCCCGGGTCCGGCACGCTGGCTGGCCCCGGGTCCGGCACCCTCGCTGGGGTCGGGCCCGTGCTCCCGGTCGCGATGCGGGTGGCTGGCCCCCGGCGTTCCCCGCCTCGCCGGCCCAGCCAGCGCCGCCCGCCGTATGGACGGAACCAGGCACGATCCCGCTGGAAGATGGTGCTGGCCGGGGCCGCCGGTGTGGCGGCGGCCCTGGTCGTTGTGCTGGTCACGGGCATCTTCCGGACGGCTTCGCCGCAGCAGCCCCTGACGGCTTCCAGCGGATCGGCAACGCACGCCGCGGTCCGCTTGGTTCAGGTGCACCCGGGCGCACTGGTGGGCCAGCCGGTCGCGGTGGTGGTCAAGAAGCTGGACAAGCTGGGCCTTCGGGCGCACGTAGTGCAGGTGGTCACCGGCAAGCAGCCGGTCGGCCGGGCCGTGTCGGTCAAGCCCGGCGGCAAGGTGCCGGCCGGCAGCCTCATCACAGTGATGGTGGCGGTCCAGGCCTCGCCTGCGCCGTCTTCGCCGGCTCCGTTGCCGTCGGCCACTCCGTCTCCGTCTCCATCCACCGGTGGCGGTGGCGGGGGTGACGACTAGGGTTTTTGCGCCACGCCGACCAGTCCCCCCCAGAACTTGCCGGGTTCCGGAACGTCAGCGGGCGAGTCCGGCCGCCACAGCGGGATCGGGACCACCCCTGGGTCCACGAGCTCGAAACCGTCGAAGAACCGCAGGATCTCCGCGCGTGAGCGCATGTGCAGCCCGGCGGAGACCCCGCGGTCGTAGACCTTTTCCGCGGCGTGCGCCACCGTGGGCTTGCCCTCATCCGTGCCGTGGCACACCACGAGGTAGCTGCCGGGTGCAAGCCGGTCGCGCAGCGTGGCCACGATCCGCCAGGGGTCCTCGGCATCGGCGATGAAATGCAGGACGGCGACGAGCAGCAGGCCAGCCGGCTGACTGAAGTCGATCATGTGCTGGGTGCCGTCGTGGGCGAGGATCTTCTCCGGTTCGCGCAAGTCGGCATCGATGACCATGGCGTTCTGGTTCCCCTCCAGGATGGCTCTGCTATGCGCGATCGCGACCGGGTCGACATCGACGTAGGCAACCCGGGCGTCCGGGGCAGCCTGCTGGGCGACCTCGTGCACGCTGCCCTCGGTAGGTATGCCAGAACCGATGTCGAGGAACTGGCGAATGCCGGCGTCGGCGAGGACCCGTACCGCCCTGCCGAGGAAAGCGCGGTTGGCGCGGCCGATCGCCCGGGCGTTCGGCTCGAGCGCGGCGATCATCCGGCCCACGTCCTGGTCAGCCAGGAAGTTGTGGCTGCCGCCCAGGAGATAGTCGTAGACCCGGGCGACGTTAGCACGCTGGGTATCAATTCCCGGCGGTACCCAGCTCGGCTGGCCCGTCATCCCGGCTCCCTTTCCAATGCGTTCGCGTGGTGGCTCCAGCCAGCCCCGTGGCCCAGGTCACGGCCATTGAGCGCCCGCCACCGTCACATTTCAATATCCAAAGTACGGTACATTTTGTATCCGTATGATATCGCACAGTATTGGCCATGGCCGCCTGACGCTGCAGGCCTGGCGGACTCCTCGTCAAGGTTGGTGCACATACTGGTGGAGTCACAGATAGCCGGGGACGGCATGCCCGGGCTGCCCCGCCGGCGGGAGCCGGATCTGGCGGGTCTCGCCACGTTTGTCCTGGACCTTCAGGGAACGGTGGTCTCCTGGTCGGTGAGCGCCACCCGGCTGTTCGGGCATGCGGCGCAGGCGGTGGTCGGCCGCGAGGTGTGGGATGTGCTGATGACCGGCCCCGGCCAGTACGAGCTGGTGCACGAGGCGCTGGCCGAGGTGGCGGCGGGAGGTGTCTGGACCGCGACCGTGGCCGGGGGTGATCTGGGTGAAGGGCGGTTCGCACTGCGCTGCGAGCCGCTGACTGGGCGCGGCGACGGCGCGCTGGTGATCGCCCAGCGTGCTTCGCCGCCCGGCCCCGGCTGGCTGAGTGACGCAGTGGGGCGGATCGGCGGCACGCTTGACCTCACCCAGACCGCCTCCGAGATCGCTGATGTCGCTGTTCCCGGGTTCGCGGATGCGGTCGTCATTTATGTGGCAGAACGTCTGCTCGTAACCGATGAACTCGCCCCGCCCCGGGCGGCGGGCCAGCGGGTGGTGGTGCGGCGGCTTGCCGCCCGCCTGGCCGGTGCGGTTCCTGCCGGCGGCCCGCCGCATCCCGGCGAGGTGCTCTCCCTCGGTGAGAACATGCCGGGCTCCCGGGCGATGACGGCCGGGGAGCCGGTCGTGTTCGGCGTGCAGGACAGCGAAGGTGCCGAATGGATGGGCGACCGGGCCGGCGGCCAGCGGCTGACACCCGGCTGTACCGCGTTCCTGACGGTGCCGCTGACCGCCCGGGGTGCGGTGATGGGGTGTGCCCTGTTTGGCCGGACGCCGGCCAGCCCCGCGTTCAGCCCGGGAGAGATCGTGACGGCTGGCGAGCTTGCGTCCCGCGCGGCCGTGTCCATCGACAATGCCAGGCTCTATCACCAGGAACGGCGAACCGCACTGGCCCTGCAGCGTGGGCTGCTCCCGGGCCGGCCGAGCGTCCCGGCGGGGATGGAGGTCGCCCACGTCTACCTGCCTGTCGGCGCCAGCGTCATTGGTGGCGACTGGCATGACATCGTTCCCCTCCCCGGCGGCAGGGCGGCCTTCATCGTGGGTGACGCGATGGGCCACGGCCCGGAGGCGGCGGCGGTCATGGTGCAGCTCCGTACGGCTGCCCACACCCTGGCCGATCTTGGACTGCCGCCCAGCGAGGTGCTGAGCAGGCTGGACAGGATGGTGGCAGGGATGGCCGCCGCACCATTCGCGACCTGCGTCTACACGGTGATCGACCCGGCGGGCAGTTCGTGTGTGGCTGCGCAGGCCGGGCATCTGCCGCCCCTGCTGGTTCTCCCTGGGGGTGCGACACGGATGCTGAGCCTCCCACCCGGTCTCCCGCTGGGCCTGGGTGCCGAATCCTTTGCGGCCACCCGGGTCAGCCTGCCGCCGGGAGCCACCCTCGCCTTGTTCACCGACGGGCTGGTGGAAAGCCGCACCCGGTCACTGGACGATGGGCTGGCCGCATTACAGGACGCCCTCAGCTCCACCCTGGCCCAGCCGGGCGGCGCGCTGGCAGCGGCGTGTGAGGCAGTCACCCAGACACTGCGCGAGCACGGCGAGGACGACATCACTCTCGTCCTCGCCCGGATCAGCCAGTGAACGGCCTGCGCTGGGCAGCCGACGTGGTCATTGACCAGGCCGGCTGCCCAGCGCCGCCGCCGACGCGTCGGCCGGCTTCGGCCAACGGGCAAGGGCGCCCCCCCATGCCCTCCCAGCTCAGCGTCGGCAAAGTCCAGTTATATCCGGAATCCGGGCAGCAGTACCTGCGCCGGAACCAGCCAGGCAGGTCCTTGCAGGATCTCGATCCGAGCATGCAAGAATTCGCATGCTCCCAGCCTCAGGGCCGGTGAACTGCCATGACGCGGGTCGCGATGTCGCCATGGCCGTTGCGGCGGCACCAGCTCAGGATGTACCGCGCGTGCTCACCACACCACCGGTAGACGACCTCGGGCGTCATCTTGAGTTCACTGCTGTGCTCGCAGCGGTCCCTGATGAGGGGGCCTAGATAGTCGACCAGCTTTGCGGCCGTGTCGTACCCTACATGCGCCGTGCTGGCCAGCGTTTCGTGATTGACGGCCCGGCCAGAGGCGATCGCGCCGGCCAGCCGCGCAGCAGTCGGCCCTTTCCCTTTCCTGAAATAGGCATGGATCCGCGGGATATCTGGCGGGCTGCCAGCCAGCGCGAACAGGGGACCCGTTAGATCGCCACCGCGGACAGCAATATCGACGGCTTCTATCAGCGGCTGAGGTCCCGTTGCCTTTCGGTAGATACCGACCACTTCGGGCTGCTCGACCGCCTCGTCCAGGTGATCGCGTTCCACGCCGTGGCCCTGGGCGGCGAAGATCACCGGCGTCTGCCTGCGCGTGCTCCGGAGGAGGTTCAGCACATCAAGGCCGTCGAACGAGTACTCGACGGCGTAGTCGTTCCAGGTGAGGTCGATGACCACGACGTCAAACCGCAGCCGGTCACTGATCGCGCGCTCCACCGCGTCCCTGTCTTCGGCGATCCGCACCGTGGCGTCCGTCAGAGACTGCCGGAGAAGGGGTTCAATGATCTTTCCCAGTGCCGCAGCGACCAGAACGCGTGGCCTGTCCTGCATTGACTCTCCCACGTGGGCGTCGGCGGCTCTCACTGGTCGAGCCGGTCTGGCCTTCCACCACGGCTGTTGTTCCGCGAGCGTAGCCGGTCGGCCCACAAACGCGTAATTGATGTTCCTTGGCAGGTATTCGGGTGGCCGATCACGGCAATGCCCAGCAATAGCCCGGCTCACAACATGCGGCCAGGGTCACTGGCGCCCAGGTTCCGCGGCTCGTTAGCGGAGGTCGAGAACCAGGCCGGCGGTGGCGGCGTGGGGCGGCGGTAGTGTCCCTGGCGTGAACCTCCGCGAAATCGGCCAGCTCGTCCGGATGAAGCCGGTTGAGCTCAACGCGACGAGACGGCGGCTCGCCCGCTGCCACGACGTCCGTGATCTGCGGGCCTGCGCCAGGCGGCTGACGCCGCGCCCGGTCTTCGACTACGTCGATGGCGGCGCCGACGAGGAACTGAGCATGGTGGCGAACCGGGAGGCGTTCACCCGGTGGCGGTTCACGCCGCGCGTGCTGGTCGACGTCTCCGCTCCTGATACCTCGGCCCCGCTGCTGGACCGGGTCCTCCCGCTGCCCCTGATCCTGGGCCCGACCGGCTACACGCGCATGATCCACCCGGCCGGCGAGATCGGCGTGGCCCGGGCCGCTGGGCGGTACGGCCTGCCCTACACGCTGTCCACGATGGCCACCACCTCGATCGAGGATCTTGCCGCCGCCGCCGCGGACGTCGATCGCTGGTTCCAGCTCTACCTCCTGCAGGACGCCGGGCTGAACGCCGAGCTTGTGGACAGGGCCGCCGCCTGCGGGTACCGCGTCCTGGTCGTCACCGTGGACACCGTTGTGGCCGGGCACCGCAGCCGGGACCGGCGCAACGGGCTCGTCATACCCCCCGAGCTGACCGTGCGCAGCATCGCGAGTATCGCGTCCCGGCCCGGCTACTGGATGCGCATGCTGCGCAGCCCAGCCATCGATTTCGCCAACTTCGCCGCGCACCGGTCGATGACCATCGAGCAGACAACCGCCTTCTTCAGCCCGGCCATCACCTGGGACGACATCGCGGCGCTGCGGGAACGCTGGACCGGCAAGCTGGTGATCAAGGGACCGCTGGGGGCGGCCGGCGCCCGCCGGGCCGTGCAGGCCGGCGCCGACGCCGTGCAGCTGTCCAATCACGGCGGCCGCCAGCTCGACCGGGCCGCGCCACCCGCTGATCTGATCGCCGAGGTCAGGGAAGCCGTCGGGCCTGACCGGTGCGTCCTGGTCGACTCCGGCATCCGGCATGGCGCCGATATCGCGACCGGCATCGCTCTCGGCGCCGACGCCGCCGTGATCGGCCGTGCCTATCTCTACGGCCTGATGGCCGGCGGCGAACCGGGCGTGGACAAGGCGCTGCGCCTGCTCGCCACCCAGTTCAGGCGCACCCTCCAGCTGCTGGGCATCACCTCAGTGGCTGACCTGCGCAAACACGGCCATGAGCTGCTCACCCGCCGCTAAGCGGATGCCGGGCGCCCCCAGGAAGTTATGTGCTGGAGAAATGTCGGTGACATCTGATTGACAGTGCCCGCCGTCCCGGCCGCCAGCGGCGGTCAGGTATGCGCAACCCTGTGCTGTGGGGCCTGGCCCGGGGAACGAACCGGGTCCGGGGCACGGACCGGCTTGCGCATGACGAACCGGTCGACCGGGGAGTACTTACCCGACCCGGCTGCGGCGCCGTAGTGGGTGACCGAGATCGAGGTGGTGCCGCCAGGCTCGGTGGGCACCACGTCGAACGAGGCGAAGCCGTACGGCGTGGTCAGGTCCCGGTAGGCGGACCAGGGCGCGGGTTCGGTGACATGGATGTGCTGGCGCTGCCTGGTGGGGCCGCCCGGGCCGAGTCCCACCGTCACCACTCCGTCATGTGGATGGTCGAAGGCCTTGTGCTGGGTGGGATGCGAGTTGCCGCCACCGCCGATGATCATGTGGACATAACCATTCCGGGTGTCGATCTCGGCCGGGTTGGTCTGCTGGGGCGCCGGGGTGAGCACGTTAGAGCCGGGCAGGATGCCGCGGACCGGGAAGGTCCGCTCGAAGTGGTGCTCGTGCCCGGCGACGATAAGGTCCACGCCGTAGCGGTCGAACAGTGGCACGAACTCCCGCCGGATGCCGATGTCGGCACCGTTGAAGTGTGCCGATGACATGACGACCTGGTGCATGCAGATCACGATCCAGTCGATGGCCGCCGACTGCCGCGCCGCGGCGAGTTCCCGCTCCAGCCAGGCACGCTGCTGGCCCCGGCTGTAGCCGCGGATGTAGGGGTTGAGGCCCATCGTCCGGTAACCGGGCACGTACTTGCAGCGGACGCCACTGAACCCGCCGTCCTCCACGCACACATCGTCGTTGCTGATGGACAGGACACGGACCGACCCGACGGTGAAGGCATACCAGTTGCCCCGGAATTCCGCCGACCCGTTGTCCGGCAACTCGAACCTGGTCTGGTAGGACACGAGCCCGTGCGACGCGTTGCCGACCTCGTTCTCGTGGTTGCCGACCGCGGGCATCCACGGCCGGTGCCGCGCCGACCGCATGTTGTTGGTGAAGTACGCGGCCCAGGTCTGGACTGGCATGTCGCTCGAATTGGCGTAGGACAGGTCGCCGTTCATCAGGTGGAACAGGGGATCGAGCGCGTCAACCGCGTCGACGATGTACCCGGCGTTCGGGCTGGCCGGGCCCTTGCCGACCGGGACGGGGACGGACTGGTCGCCGAAACTGGTGAACCGGAAGCCCCTGCTGCGGCCCAGTGGCCCGGTGCGGAAGGTGCCAGGCAACGGGTGGGCGCCCTCGTGCAGCACCTCGTACGCGTAGGCCGTGTCCGGCCTCAGGTTCGAGACCCGCGCATGGTAGGTGTACACGGTCTCGCCGGTCATGACCTCTTTGTAGACACGCTCCTCGGCGGGGACCTCCAGGCCAAACCTGCGGTCAGCCAGCCCCACCCGCAGCCGCGGCCTGGCGACCCGGGCCTGCGCGGCCCAGGACACCGCCATCTGGCTGGCGGCATCGGCGCCGAACTGGACGTGGACCTGCTCAGGCGGCGGAGCGCCGGCCGCGTCCGGCCGGCGGACAAGCGCTGCCGCGCTGGGCTGGCGGTTCAGCGCCGCGACCACGGCTGGCGCGGCCAGTGCCAGCCCCGCGCCGGCCGCGATCCCGCCTGACACCAGGATCTTCCGGCGGGTGATCTGAGGCTCGTCGCTGGTGGTATCCGGTTCATCGGTCATGGAGAAACCCCAAAAGTGCGCTCACAGGAGGAAGGGGGCCGACCTGCACCCCGTGGGCGCCGCAGACACTCCAGGCACCACGGCACCATCCATACAGCTACTCTGAGCACACGATATGTCACGGTAGGTAAAGGGGCCTGGCCATTATCGTAAAAGCTTTTCTGTGGTTTCGCCCGGGCCAGAGCCGGGCCAGAGCCAGGCTTGGGCAGGGATTCAGCAATGGCCGGGCCGCGGCACGATAAATGCCATTTCCGGACAGTTACCCGGAAACACCACCCGGATACTCCAGGAAGATCCCGGGCATTAGGCAGTTCGCCGGGCCGCCCAGAACCTGGCGGGCACGCGTGAGCGCGGTGGCGGAGGCGGTGGGATCGTGGGTGAAGATGGATGGCATGACGGGGACGGCGGGTGAGTACCGCCTCTACCGGGAGCTGGCGGGCTGGTGGCCGCTGATCTCGCCGGCGGGAGGATACGCCGGCGAGGCTGCGTATCTGGCCGGGGTATTCCGCTCAGCCGATGTTCCGGTGCGTGAAATCCTGGATCTGGGCAGCGGCGGAGGTCATGTCGCGGCGCACCTGACCGAGCACTTCGCCCTGACGCTGGTCGATCTGTCGGCGGAGATGCTGGCGGTGTCGCGGCAACTCAACCCCGGGTGCACACACCGTCAGGGTGATATGCGGGCGATCCGGCTGGGCCGCCTGTTCGACGGCGTCCTGGTCCACGACGCCGTCGACTACGTGACCAGCGAGGCCGATCTGCGGCAGGTGATCGGCACGGCATTCGCGCACTGCCGCCCCGGCGGGATCGCGCTGTTCGTGCCCGACTACACCGCTGAGACATTCAAGCCCGGCAGCGGCGGTGGCGGCAGCGCCGACGAGACCGGCCGCCAGGGGAGTTTCCGCGAATGGACATGGGAC
Organism: Actinomycetota bacterium; assembly: GCA_003541285.1. Lineage (GTDB taxonomy): Bacteria > Actinomycetota > Actinomycetes > Streptosporangiales > Streptosporangiaceae > UBA9676. Next base: position 3,529 of record DPMS01000532.1, on the reverse strand, counting down.
CCCGATCCGGCCGATGACTGGATCCAGGTGGAGTACGAGTTCGTGCTGCGGGCCGCTGACGGTACCGTTCAGGTTGTGCACGAGGCGCATCGCCTGGGGGCGTTCAGCAGCGAGGTCTGGCTGCGGCTGCTCGCGGGCGCGGGGTTCGAGCCCGAGGTGCACGCAGGCGCCGGGCCCCCGCCCCGCCAGGACACAGCCGGCGAGATGCCCGCCAACCTGTTCCTCGGCCACCGGCGGAAGTGTGGCCGGGGCTGATGGCAGCGGTTACCCGGGGCACCTTGGCCGGGCGACGACCCCGGGCGCCGGCTTCGCGTGGTTCTCGCTGCCAAACGGGTCCCCGGGCTGCCTGGTGTTCACAAGCCGGTCCTGATGCCCGAGGCGGCCCCTGTACCGCCCTGGTGGCGAGTACCCTCCCAGGGTGAATGCCATCAGGTGCACACAATGTGGCGCGAGTGACCTTGAACCAGGTTTCCTGGAGGATTCCGGTGAAGGCTCCCCGGGATACACGCGGTGGATCGCGGGTGCCCTGGAGCGCGGCCTGCTCGGCGGTGCCAAGCGGATGGGCCGGCCGCGCTGGCAGATCGACGCCTACCGCTGCCCCCAGTGCGCGCACCTGGAAATGTTCACCTCCCGGCCCATCTAGCGCCGCAGCACGCTGGCACCGAGCTTCTCCGGCCTGGCCACCTCCTCAGCGGCCGGCCCCGGGGCGCGCAGGTCGAAAGGATCTGCCCCGCCTGCTCGGTGAGCTTGCCGGACATACCGTGAACACCGTCCCCGCCCGTGACGAGTTCCGGGAACTCCTCCTCGGCTGCCAGCATCGGGCTCTCTGAGGTACGGCGGTCCGCTCCTGCCCGCGTGTCGGCCGCAGTGCTATCAGCGCGGCAGCGCGCCATCCGGTCGTGGTCCTGGCCCCACGCGGGCGGGTCGCGGATGAGGATGTCCGGGCCGTCTTGCGCGGACCGGGTGATGCCGCGGGCCACGACGAGGTGGCCACCTTGCCGGCCGTCCGTGGGGAACTGCTCGGTGACCGAGATGATCAAAGGGGCCGCTACCAGGCGGGCGGGCAGGTCGTCCGCAGTGACAGTTTCAGCGGCAGCCGGTATCCCGAAACTGGTGGCCAGGCGGGCGATCCCGGCGTGCAGCCAGCCCCGATCGGTGAGGCACCCTCGCGGACGCCGGTCTTGATCAGCTCAGTCAGCGGTGGTGCGGTGCCACGGTAGGCCAGCAGGATCATCCGCAGCGCGGCTATCCCGCAGGCACGGTCGGACCATTCGGCATGGCTGCCGAGCACCGCTCCGCCGTTTGCGTCCCATTCGGCCGGGTCGATCCGCTGACGGCACATCGGTACCTCGTGGACCTGGCACAACAGGCTGGCAACCTCCCCGTGGGCGGTTAGGACCGGCCGTGCTGCAGAGGCGGGGTTCAGATCAGCGGCGGTCGTCCGAGCCGGGTCATCCGCCACACGGTCTGCCACTTCATCGGCTGGCGCGGCCCGCATGGGGTGCGGATGCCCTCCCAGAACCCGGCGGCCCACACCCGCAAGGCGGCGGCCGAGTGCGTCCGGGCCAGGGTGATCGCGATCCACACCCCCAGGTACGCCGGCACCAGCACGGCGGGGAGCCGCCGGCGGGCCAGCCACACCCGGTTCCGCGCCGTCAGCCGGTAATGCACCGTATGCCGGGCCGGCGACGTCCTGGGATGTTGCAGGACCAGATCGGGCTCGTACCGGATGTCCCACCCGGCATCCAGCGCCCTCCACGCCAGGTCAGTCTCCTCGTGCTCGAAGAAGAAGCAGTCCGGCCAGTAGCCGATCTGGCGCAGCATCGGTGCCGACAGGGCGTGTCCGCCGCCCAGGAACAGCGTCACCGGTCCGCGCCGCAGTGGATCACCCGCCCGGAGCCGGGGCACATGCCGCCGCAGCGTCTGCCCTTGCTCGTCTGCGATCCGGAAGGACACGATCCCCAGGGCTGGGTCGGCCTCGTAGAGCCGCTGCAATCGCGCAAACACGTCATCAGCAATCAGCAGCCCATCATCATCCAGCTCGCGGGCCAGGTCGAAGCACTGCCGGTACAGCAGCGCCGCCCGGTCAGGCTTGTCCAGGTCGAAAGCCAGCCACGCTAGCAGGATGCTCGCGTCAGCGGTCAGGGCGGCCAGCTGCGGCCGCACTGCCTGGCCGCGCGCCTGGGTCAGCCAGCTGGCAAGGAACCGCTGATGACCGGCCACCTGGGCGTAGACCGCGCCCGGGCCGAGGATCCCTTCCAGCCGCCGGTATCCCGCCGTCAGGTCCGCGCATGCCCCGAGCGCCCCAGCCGCGTCCGGCGGCACTGGCACCGCCGGGTAGGGCGGGATGAGGGCTCCCAGGGCGGCCACCCCTGAGGAGTACAGGAACACCCGCCGCCGCATCAGGTCATCCCACATAACAGCCACGTTCCCCACCGATCCGCCCGCCGGGGCCGCCCCGGCGGGCGCACGCTGTGCGGCCCGCTGTGCACGGGCGGCAGCCGCCGCGCGGTCGAGAACCCCGACCGGCACGCCGAGCACCGCCGCGAGAAGACGCCGCGAGTAGGGGGTCGGGATGCGCTGCCCGGTCTCCCACCGGTGCACCAATACCCGGTCGGGAGAGCCAGACTCCCGGTGAGCTTCCTGCCGCAGCGCATCAGCTAAGCCGTACTGCGATTTGCCCAGCCGCATCCGCAGCCTGGCGATGAGGTCACCGATTACCTCCTCGCCCTCGCCCAGCCAACTGGCAGTGGCTGCAGGCATTCAGCCTGCCCGGCCGTGCAGGGCATTGCGCATGACCGTTTCCGGATCGTGGGCCAGGACAATTAAGTCACGCATCCGGCCGGCCAGATAGTCATCAAGGCTCCGCGCCGGGGCGTAGCGCCAGCTGCGGCCGACATGAAGGCGACGGGCGAGGTTCTTGCTGCACAGGTTGTTCAGCACGGTCATGACAGTGGAGGAGGCAATCGGCCGGTAGTAGCCCAGGCCCTGGGAAACCTCCGGCACGGAGAGAGGTTCAGGCGCCTGCCAGAGGGTGAGCATGACCGGGCCCTCAAGCGGGCCCAGGCCGGGCACCACCCGGCCTGCTGGGCGCCTTGAGGAGTGCGGCCCGATGTCAGGCATGCCCGCGCTCCGCGCGGCCTGTGCAGCGCTGAGCTTGTGGCCTGGTCCGTGCTGTGCGAGCCTGCGGGCGGCACCCGCGGCGTCCTCGATGCTGTGAAGGGTGTGCAGTGGGCGTCCCCGGCTGCTCACCCGGCCAGTGGGCCATAGCAGCCAGCCGCAGCAGCATTGCACGGCCAGGCCGTTAGGAAGGATCAAGACTGCCTGCAGGCGGGTGAGGGTCATGCTGGTCAGCGGCAGGCCGCGGATGGCCATCTCCGCCACGAGCGTCTTCAGGGACGTCATGGCCGTGGCCTGGCCCGTCGGCCATGACCTGGCTGGGCGAAACGGCGGCAGTGGCGGCTCGCAGAGCCGGCGCAGGGTGTGCTGCTGTGCAGCGTGCTGCCAGGTTGTCACGACCGCCATGCCC
>DPMS01000531.1 GCA_003541285.1 Actinomycetota bacterium | reverse complement strand
CATGCTCACGCGAGCGGACATGAGGGCTATCTTGCGTTCGACGTACGGCTTACTGGGGCGCGCGCTGCTACGGGACGGAAAGGGAAACCTGGTCTGGGCAAGCTCATGCTGGCCGCTTGGTGGGGCCCGGCCGGGGTACCGGGCGGCACTCAGCCGTCTTCGGCGGGCCGGTCATCCTTGTCGTCGTTAGCGGGCCTTTGGGCTGCCAGGAGGCGCGCCCGGTTGTGTGCCTCTGGTTCCAGGCCAAGCGCGGCCCGCCGTTCGTCGAGACCAGCCGGGTCTTGCACCGTCCACAACGTTAAAATGCCGTCCCTGACCAGGTACTGGGTGCCGTAGATCTGCGGCTGGCCGCGGTGCATCAGCACCCGGTCCATCAGATACGCCAGGTCCCGCGGGCTGGCATCGCCCCGGGCAGCCGCGTCCTCCAGCAGGGGCAGGCACTGTTCCTGGAAGTCTGGCGGCGCGTGCTGAGCCAGCAGCCAGGCTGCGTGCGCGGCCGCCTCCCCGACGAGCTGATGGCCAGGCCACCCATGCTCAGCCACGATCTCCCTCAGTCGTGCGGTGCTGGCCCGGTCAACCGGCTCGACGATCTGTTCCCACTGCTGCATGTCATGCCCGGGCTGCAATGACTCCCGGGCGGCCTGGTCCCGGCCAGCGCGCTCCAGGAGTTCTGCGCTCAGCGCATCGTTCACGGACACATCCTCCCGGCCCCATGATGACCGAGGCCAGCCCATCGGCTTCACCAGCTTGGTTACCCCCGCCCGACAGCGCCGGCAAGCCAGGTGCGCTATCGGCGGCAGATGACGACGTTCCGGTTGGCTTGCCAGGCGGTGAACGCTACGGCCAGATCAGCTACTGCCGAGGTACGACAGGCACCTGGCATGATGGGGGCCGTGCCAGAGCCGATGAACCTGATCGCCGTCGCTGGCTCGTCGTCCCTAACGTTCGCGTGCAGGGATCTGCCCGCTGACGCTGCTGTCATTGCCGCCGGGCACGAACCGAACGGCTACTTCTGGGAGGGGGTCGCTAAGTACGTCGCTGCGGGCCTGCTATCGCAGGTAGAGCTTGATTGCGAGGCTGGCATGTTCTGCGCCCGCGGCGACCGTGCTGTGCTGGGCCAACTACGCGAAGAATTGGCGGGGTACCTCGACAGCCCCGAGAAGATCGCCCGGCTCATCAGGGAGGCAGAAGCGTCGGGCTTCCAGTTCGACGACTGAGCGCTCAACGTCGCAATCAATCAGCGGCAGTAGCGGGCGATCACGCCCAGCGCTGGCGATGCATAAACATACGGCCTTGCCGCCTGCCTGTTCGGCTGTGGCCGGGATTGCCAACGGCGCGGAGAGCTCTTGATAACCGCGCCGAGCAGCCGATATGTACGGCGTTCGGGATAATGTGCGTTGCCTGTGATGGATGCAGATCTGGGTGATCGGTGTGCGGCAATCTTGGTCTACCACGGCGCCGCTGGCGAGTGGTGGCCCAGGCTGCCGTCCGGTCAGCGATGCTGGTACCGCGGCCGCAGGAACGCGGCTTCCGGCTCGTCCGCCGGCGGGTAAGTGATCCTTTCCCGCACCTCAACGGCGCCTTCGACGTGCCGCACCGCTTCAGTGAGCTGGCGTGCGACAGCTCGGTTGGCGGCCTGCCCGGTGACTGTCACGATGCCAGACGTCACGGCGACATCGAACGCGCTGGGATCGAGCGCGAACTCTGCCGCGATGATCTTCCTGACCACCTCATCGCGGATCTCCTCATCTGGCCGGGCGAAGACGCTCAGCACGTCCACCCGGCTCATAATCCCGACCAGGAGTCCCTTCTCATCCACTACCGGCAGCCGCTTCACCCGGCGGTCGTGCATCCGCCTGGCGGCGGTGGCCACGCTCTCCTGCGGTCCGATCGCCACCGCGGGCGTGCTCATCAGGTCGGCTGCGGTTACGCCGGACGCCTTCGACTGGTCTGCCCGGCGGCCCGCGGATATCCGGTGCCCGGCCAGGGCCTCCGTGCCAATCTCCTTGAGCAGCAGGTCTGCCTCGGAGACCACTCCCACCAGGTGACCAGCCGAATCCAGCACCGGGACCGCGCTGACATGCCGCTGGCGCATCACTGCAAGGATGTCCTTGTACCCGGCCGTCTCCCGGACCGCTGCCACATCTGTGGTCATCACATCTTTCACGCGGCTGCTCACTGCACTGCTCCCTTATGCCTGCCCATCGCCGTTTACCACATCAGGCCCACCCGGGGTCCCGGGACCACCAGGAACGCCGCTCCTTACCGTCACGCTGCCTGGAAGCGGGCTGCGCGCCTAGGGTCTTCAGTCCCTGGCGTGGCCTCCCCCAGCTGGCGGGGCGCCTATGTTGCCAGGTGTTGATGGCATCCGGGCGGGGACCGATCGTGGACCGGCCGGATGCTGCCCGAATTCGGCTGCTGCCCGCAGCCGGTTAGCACGCCCGCCAAGCGGCTGCGGTTCTACGCCGAGCCCTTCCGCCTGGCGGAGGTGGACACGTCCTGCTACGCGCTGCGCACGCGGGGCGTCGAGGTCCCAGCATCTCTCCGCGAGGTAGACCGGCACTTTGACCGCGGGTCCCGGGCCTGGGTGCTCTGGGCGCCCCGCCCGGGCGGTGGCCCGCAGGCGAGCCTGGCGGTCAGCCAACAAACAGGCCCACCCCGACGGCACGTTCACCGAGATCGCCGACGGCGCCCCGATCGGGTTCCAGGTCCCCTGCACCCAGGCCGCCGAACTGCGCGCCCTGCTGGCCCTCCGCGGCACCGCCGTCGCCCTGCTGCACGCCGAGGCCGCCACCGCCGAAGACACCCCACAGACAGAACGCCTGCGCACCGGACTCGGCCACCGCTATGACGGCTACCTGCGCACATACGGCCCGCTGAACCGGTTCTCGCTGCGGCGCACCGGGCGGGCCGACCCGGCCACCGGCGAGCCGGTCATGGCGCGGGTCGCCCCACCGCAAGGCGGGTTCCGCGGCGACCCCTACGCACCGCCGGTGTATGCACTGGAAGAGTTCGACCCGGCCGGGCAGCGGGCCGCCAAGGCCGCCATCTTCACCCACCGGGTGGTCGCCCCCCGCACTCCCCGGCTGGGGGCCGACACCCCGGCGGACGCGCTGGCCATCTGCCTGGACGCCCACGGTGAGCCCCGGCTGGGTGAAATCGCCCGCCTGCTCGGCGCCAGCGAGGCCGAGGCCCGTGAGCAACTCGGCTCGCTGGTGT
>DPMS01000845.1 GCA_003541285.1 Actinomycetota bacterium | reverse complement strand
TCGGCGGGATGATCGGCAACAACTCGGCGGGCAGCCAGTCGGTGCGTTATGGCATGACGATCGACCATGTGCTCGCCCTCGACGTCGTACTGTCCGACGCGAGCCAGTCCACGTTCGGCCCGCTGACGGCGGAAGAACTGCGCAGCAGGGCTGCGGCGCCGACGCTCGACGGGACCATCTGCGGGGCGCTGCCAGGTCTCCTCGAACGCCACGCCGGCGCCATCGCCACCGGCTACCCGCGGTTCTGGCGGCAATCCGGTGGCTACCGGCTGGACCGCCTGGCCGGGCTGGCCACGCCGGGCAGGCCGGGTGGAGCGGGTGGGCAGGGTGGGGCCGCCGGCCCGGCCGGGCTCGATCTGGCGAAGTTCGTGGTTGGCTCGGAGGGCACCCTGGTCACCGTCGTCGAGGCGACCGTCCAGCTGGTGCCCGCGCCGCGGCACCGGGTCATCGCCGTGGGCCATTTCACGTCCGTGCAGGCGGCAATCGAAGCGACGGAAGACGCTCTGGCCTGCCAGCCCGCCGCCGTCGAACTGCTCGACCGCACCATCCTCGAACTGTCCCGCCGGAAGATCGAGTACCGGTCGCTCGGGTCGATCCTGCATGGCGATCCGGAAGCCCTGCTGTTCGTGACCTTCTTCGGCGACACCCTGGCCGAGGCGGTTGCCGGGCTCGACCAGCTGGACGGGCGCTGGCAGGCACACGGCCACGGCTATCACACTCTCCAGGCCGTCGGCGCAGCCGGGCAGGCAGCGCTGCTGAAGGTCCGCGAGGCCGGGCTGGGCCTGCTGATGGCGGCGAGCACCGGTTCCCGCCGGCCGCTGGCCTTTGTGGAGGACACCGCCGTCGAGCCGGCCAAGCTGGCCTCCTACGCCAGCCGTTTCCGGCAGATCCTGGACTCCCGTGGCCTGACAGCGGGCTTCTACGGTCACTGCTCGGTCGGGTGCCTGCACATCCGCCCGTTCGTTGACCTGAGTGAGCCTGGGCAGGCGGAGCTCATGCGCACCGTCGCTGAGCAGGTGCGCGACCTGGTTCTGGAGTACGGCGGGGTCAACTCCAGCGAGCATGGCGATGGGCTGGCCCGCAGTGAATTCAACCGCCGGGTGTTCGGGGACGGGCTCTACGCCGCCATGCAGGAGACGAAACGGCTCTTCGACCCGGAGAACCGGATGAATCCGGGGAAGATCGTGAACGCGCCCGCGATGACAGATCATCTGCGCGATACCGTGCAGCCGGGCCAGCCACCCCGGCCACCACCCGCAACGCGGCTCGCCTTCGGCACGCCCGGCGGAATGCGCGATGCCGCCGACCGCTGCATGAATATCGGGCTGTGCCGCAAGACGTCTGCTGGCGTCATGTGCCCTTCATACATGGCCACCCGCGAGGAAGAGCATTCGACCAGGGGGCGCGCGAATGCCTTGCTGCACGCGCTCTCCATGCCTGACCCGCACTCGGCGCTCGGTGACGGCCGGCTGCACGGCATCCTGGACCTCTGCCTTGAGTGCAAGGCCTGCAAAAGCGAATGCCCGCTCGGTGTCGACATAGCGACATTGAAGACCGAGGCACTCGCCGCCTACCACGATCGTCATGGTGTGCCGCTGCGCTCGCGCATGTTCGGGTCTATCCGCACGCTGAACCGGCTGGGATCGGCGGCGTTCCCGCTGTCCAACCTCGCCAGCGGGTGGCGGCCCGCCCGCCTGGCGGCGCATCGCTGGCTGGGGATCAGCGCCGCGCGGCCCTTGCCCCGGTTCCAGCGGCAGGACCTGCGCCACTGGTTCGGGCACCGGGCTGGCCCGGCGAAGCCGGCGTCCCAGGGCGGGCTGATCTTCCTCGCCGACTCCTTCACCACCTTCACCGAGCCCTCGGCGCCACGGGCAGCCATCGAACTCCTGGAACTGGCTGGGTGGCAGGTCCGGTTCGAGGATGCCGGCTGTTGTGGCCGGGCCAGCCTGTCCAAAGGGCTGATCGGCCAGGCCCGGCGGATGGCCGTGAGCATGGCCGGCCGCCTTGGCGAGGCGGCTGCCCGCGGGGTGCCGATCGTCGGGGTGGAGCCGTCCTGCCTGCTGACCCTGCGTGACGAGTACCTGGCTCTGCTTCCCGGCGACCCGCGGGCGCGGGCGGTGGCTGCCGCCACGCGGCTGCCGGAAGAACTTCTCCTGGAGGCGATCGCCTCCGGCAGGCTCATCCTGCCGCAGCGCAATCCCGTCAGCGGCCGCCGGATCTTGTTCCACGGTCACTGCCATCAGAAGGCGCTCACGGGTACTGCCGCGACAACTGCTCTGCTCCACGCCATCCCCGGTGCCGAGGTCATCGAGGTTGACGCCGGGTGCTGCGGCATGGCCGGCTCGTTCGGCTTCGAGGCGGAGCACTACGAACTGTCCATGCGCATCGGCGGACTCCGGCTCTTCCCCGCCATCCGGGCCGAAGCGGAGGACACGATCATCGCGGCGACGGGCGTGTCCTGCCGGCAGCAGATAGCGCACGGCACCGGGCGGCCCGCCCGCCATCCGCTGGAAATCATCCGGCAGGTACTGCCGGCTCCATCGCCGGCCCGGCGATGTTGAGCCGCTAGCAGCACCGGACCTGGAGCCCCATCAGAAGTGCCCAGGCCGCATGCTAACTATATCAATCATTGCTTGATATAGTTAGCATGGAATCGATCACGCCGGAGCTGCCGGTCGTGCACCTGCCGTTCGCGGACAGGCTTCCCCAGCCGGCGGCCGTGGTGGAAAACACCTACGACCTAGCCGAGAAGCTGCTGGCCGACCAGCGGAAATTCGCGGAGGGCCTGCTGAAGGCGGCCAAGCCGCTCGTCCCCGCCATCCTGCCGGCCAACCCGTCACCGGGCCGTCACCACAGCGTCACCATGCGCGTTCACAACTGAGGCAGGAAGCTGGAATGAGCGTACGAGCCGCGTTGATGCGCGCCCCGGGGAGGACTCGCCTGGCGTGGAATGGAGTGTGGTCAGTTTGGGTTGCCACCATGACCCGGATCGACCACGTCCGCGGGAAGCCGGCCGGCTGCCAGACGAGCCATGGTCAGAAAGGGCTGGTATCACGGCCCCAAATGAACACACCCGATGATTCCGGTTCTCGGCATGGTCAATTCAGGCTGCTGTTATCCCAAATCGACCACATCTGGCCACCTCTGAGCGAGTCGTTCATTCACCCCGGTGGTAGGTGCGGGCTAGTCCCACCAGAAGGTCCAGATTGGTGTTTCCATCACTCTGGCTGCGATGCGGGGATGTCGTTGCGGCCTTGCCTTCTCCACCAGGCATTCTCCCGAAGTTGATCACATGATCAAGTCAATTGACCAAGTGAAGGGCATCCGGGGCCGGGCAGTCAATAGGATCGCCGCGAGCTGTCTGTCGTCGAGGAAGGGGGAGTCCGCTGTCCCGGATGAGCGCCGAGGCCCGCCGTGAGCAGTTCGTTTCGGCCGCGACCGAGGTCATGTCCGCCAACGGGCTGGAGCACGCCACCACCCGGGCCATCGCCGCTGCGGCCGGGGCGCCGCAGGGGCCGTCGACCCCGCGAAGGGCCTCATCGCGGCGGTCCGCGACGGCCTGAACGCCTGCTGGGACCACGTCGTGGGCGACGACGGACTGCAGCTCCTCCAGTACGAACTCACCATCTTCAGCCTGCGCACCCCTGGCTACGAATGGCTGGCGCAGGCCCAGCAGGCGGCACTCTTCACCGGGCACGGCGGGCTGCGCTGAGCACCTGCTCATCCTGGCGCACACGCTGCCCGTGCTGGTCTCAGCCTCTGCCGATGAAGGGCATTTTCGTGGCTGTGATGGTCAGGAACTGCACGTTGGCGTCCAGCGGCAGGCCTGCCATGTAGAGCACCGCGGCAGCCACGTGCTGGGCGTCGAAGGTGGGCTCGGACGCCAGCGAACCGTCGGCTTGTGGCATGCCGTGGCTCATCTGCCCGGTCATGTCCGTGGCGGCGTTCCCGATGTCGATCTGCCCGCACGCGATATCGAAGTCCCGCCCGTCAAGGGAAATGGACTTCGTCATGCCGGTGATCGCGTGCTTGGTGGCGGTGTAGGCGACGCTGTGCGGGCGCGGGCTGTGCGCGGATATCGAGCCGTTGTTGATGATCCGGCCGCCACGCGGCGTCTGGGCCTTCATCATCCGCACCGCGTGGTGGGCGCACAGATAAGCGCCGGTGAGGTTGACGTCGACGACCTGCCGCCAGTCAGGCCAGGAGATCTCGTCGACCGCCCCGCCGGGGGTGAACACCCCCGCGTTGTTGACGAGCAGGTCAACGCGTCCCCACCGCTCGTGAACGGCCTCGAACAGCCCGGCGACGGATTCGGGCACGGTGACGTCGGCCGGGACGGCCAGCCCGGCTCCGGCCGGCGATGCCGCCGAGGCCAGCGTCTCCTGCAGTGCGTCCCCGCGCCGCCCGGCCGCCGCGACCTGCCAGCCGGCCGCGAGCAGGGCCTGGGCGACGCGCCGGCCGATACCCGATCCTGCCCCCGTCACGACGGCGACGCCGGTGGTTGCCATCCCAGTCCTCTTCGCGGGTTGCGTGCGCGGAGCCAGCCAGGCGGCTGGCATCCGGGCCATGACCGGCCCAGCGTAGCCGCAGATTCACGGCCCGAAGTCTGGATCTGGACGGCCTGAGTTCTCTACGGTTACGTCAGCCGTACGGCCGGCAGAGTTGTGAGGGCCTCATGGGTTTCGTCAAACCATACCTGCCAGACCTCGACTATGACGAGTGGCGCGCCAGGCCGCGGGCGGAGCGCCTGCGCACGATGGTCGTGGACTGGGCGAGCGCGGGTTTCGGCACGCCCGACGCGGTTTATGTGCTGTACATCCTCAAGATCGTCGGCTACGCCGCGGCGGCCGTCTTCTTCGTGACCCTCACCCCCGGCATCGGCGGCTTCGGTGACGTGGCGAAGTGGTGGGCCGAGCCGATCGTGTTCGAGAAAGTCGTGCTGTGGACCCTGCTGTTCGAGGTGCTCGGCCTCGGCTGCGGGTTCGGCCCGCTGACCCTGCGGTTCCTGCCCCCGATCGGCGCGTTCCTGTACTGGCTGCGGCCCGGGACGATCCGCCTGCCGCCCTGGCCGGGCAAGGTACCGGGAACCAGGGGGACAACCCGGACGCTGCCCGATGTCGTGCTGTACGCCGGCGTGCTGGCCGCGGCGCTGTGGGCACTGCTCGCGCCCGGCTCGCGGAGCCTGGGCGGTCTGCCCGGCACGGCCGGCCTGATCGAGCCCGCCCGGCTGTGGCCGCTGGTGATCCTGCTCCCGGTGCTGGGCCTGCGTGACAAGACGATCTTCCTGGCCGCCAGGGCCGAGGTCTACGGGACGATGACGCTGACGTTCCTGCTGCCGGGCACCGACATGATCGCCACCGCGAAGTTCGTCCTGCTGGTGCTGTGGTGGGGCGCCGCGACGTCCAAGCTGAACCGTCATTTCCCGCACGTGGTGTCGGTGATGATGTCGAACAACCCATTGCTGCGCGCCAGGGCGCTCAAGCGCATGTTCTTCCGGAGCTACCCCGGCGACATCCGCCCGTCGGCCGTGTCCCAGGCGCTCGCGCACGGCGGGACCGCGCTCGAGTTCACCGTCCCGCTGCTGCTGTTCCTGTCCCGCGGCGGCACGCCGACCATCATCGCCGCGACCATCATGGTGGCGTTCCACCTGCTGATCCTGACCAGCATCCCGCTCGGCGTGCCGCTCGAGTGGAACGTCTTCATGATCTTCTCGATCTGCTACCTGTTCGTTCACTACGCCTTCATCGGCCCGGCGGCCATCACGCAGCCACTGCCTGTCCTGGTGTTGCTGGCCGTGATGGTCGCGACCATCATCACCGGCAACCTCGCGCCGGCGAGAACCTCGTTCCTGCCGGCCATGCGCTACTACGCCGGGAACTGGGACACCTCGCTGTGGTGCCTCAAGCCCGAGGCGGCGGCCAAGCTCGACGCCGGCATCAGGAAAGCCGCGGCGCTGCCCAGCGTGCAGCTGACCAGGCTCTACGGGGAGCAGACCACGGACCTGCTGATGCACAAGGGCATGGCGTTCCGTGCCATGCACACGCACGGGCGCGCCCTGTACGGGCTGATCCCGCGCCTGTGCGGGCCGGCCCACGAGACCGACTACACACCGGTAGAAGGTGAGCTCATCGCTGGCACGGTGCTCGGCTGGAACTTCGGCGACGGCCACCTGCACAACCGGCAGCTCATCAGCGCCATCCAGGAGCGCTGCCAGTTCGCCGCGGGCGACGTCCGGGTCGTCGTGCTGGACGCCCAGCCCATCCACCATCCACGTCAGCACTACCAGCTCATCGACGCGGCGGCCGGGGTCCTCGAGGAGGGCTATGTCGCGGTCAGCGACATGCTCGCCCGTCAGCCCTGGACCGCGGACTTCCCGGTGGAGGTGGTGTCCGTGCCCGCCACCGGGGCACCGGTGGAGCAGGGCCTCGCGGAGCCGTGACCCGGCGCCGCCGCGCGGGCGGTGCGGTGATCGCTGTGGACGAACACCCGGGGGAAATATCTGATGGCTCCGCATTCTTGAGTGTGGATGACTCAAGTTTTGGAGGCCTTCATGAGCGAGACGCTCACACTGCCGGTACTGCCGCTCGATGACGAGGTCGTGCTGCCTGGCATGGTGGTCCCCATCGAGCTGTCGGACACCGAGGTCCGTGCCGCCATTGACGCGGCGCGCAACAAAGGGCTGGGCCGGGGGCCCGGCATTCGTCCCGAAGAAAAGGCACGGGTCCTGCTGGTGCCACGGCTCGGTGAGCGCGGGCTGGCGGCAGTGGGCACGCTGGCCGTGGTGGAGCAGGTCGGCCGGATGCCTGGCGGGGAGCCGGGCGCGGTCGTCCGCGGCGTCGCCCGCGTCCGGATCGGCTCGGGAACCACCGGGCCGGGCGCGGCGCTGTGGGTGGAAGGCACAGTGATCGAGGAGACCGGCCGCGGCGCCCGCGCCGAGGAACTGGCCACCCAGTACAAGCCGCTGGTCATCGGGGTGCTGGGCAAGCGTGGCGCGTGGCAGGTCATCGACATGATCCAGCAGATCGACGACCCGTTCGCGATCGCGGACCAGGCCGGGTACGCCAGTTACCTGACGGCGGAACAGAAGCTCACCCTGCTGGAGACCGCGGACCTGGTCAGGCGGCTGGAACTGGTCATCGGCTGGACGCGGGACCACCTCGCCGAACTCGACGTCGCCGAAACCATCCGTAAGGACGTCACCGAGGGGATGGAGAAGCAGCAGCGGGAGTTCCTGCTCCGCCAGCAGCTCGCGGCGGTGCGCAAGGAACTGGGCGAGCTGACCGGCGACGGCTCGGGCGGGGAGGACGACTACCGGGCCAGGGTGGAAGCGGCTGACCTGCCAGAGAAAGTGCGCGAGGCAGCGCTGAAAGAGGCCGGCAGGCTGGAGCGGACGCCGGACGCCTCCCCGGAAACCGGGTGGATCAGGACCTGGCTGGACACCATCCTGGAGATGCCCTGGAACCAGCGGTCCGGGGACGCGTACGACATCACCGGGGCGCGGCGGATCCTCGACGAGGACCACACCGGGCTCGACGATGTGAAGGAGCGGATCGTCGAGTACCTGGCGGTGCGCAAGCGCCGCGAGGACCGGGGGCTCGGCGTCATCGGCGGCCGCCGCAGCGGCGCCGTGCTCGCGCTGACCGGGCCACCCGGTGTTGGCAAGACCTCGCTGGGCGAGTCCGTGGCCCGCGCGATGGGCCGCAAGTTCGTCCGGGTCGCGCTGGGCGGGATCAGGGATGAGGCGGAAATCCGTGGTCACCGGCGGACCTACGTCGGCGCGCTGCCCGGCCGGATCGTCCGGGCCATCCGCGAGGCCGGCACCATGAACCCGGTCGTGCTGCTCGACGAGGTGGACAAGATCGGGGCCGACTACCGCGGTGACCCCGCGGCGGCACTGCTCGAGGTCCTCGACCCGGCGCAGAACCACACCTTCCGCGACCACTACCTGGAGGTCGATCTCGACCTGTCCGACGTCGTGTTCCTGGCCACCGCCAACGTGCTCGAAACCATTCCAGGCCCGCTGCTCGACCGGATGGAACTGGTCCAGCTCGACGGGTACACCGAGGACGAGAAGGTGCTCATCGCGCGGGACCACCTGCTCCCCAGGCAGCTGTCCAAGGCCGGGCTCGAGCCCGGTGAGGTGGCGCTGGCAGAAGACGCGCTGCGGCTGATGGCGTCGGAATACACGCGCGAAGCCGGGGTCAGGTCACTGGAGCGCGCGATCGCGCGGGTGCTGCGCAAGCTGGCGGCCCAGGTCGCGCTGGGCTCGGTCACGCTGCCGGTCCAGGTCAGCGCCGCCACCCTGCGCGGCTACCTGGGACGGCCGCGGTTCGTGCAGGAGACAGGCCTGGCAGCAGACTCCCGGCGGACCGCCGTGCCCGGCGTGGCAACTGGGCTGGCCGTGACCGGCACGGGCGGCGACGTGCTCTACATCGAGGCGTCGCTGGCCGATCCGGAGACCGGGTCGACCGGGGTCACGCTCACCGGCCAGCTCGGCGACGTCATGAAGGAATCCGCCCAGATCGCACTGTCCTACCTGCGCTCGCACGGCGCGGAGCTGGAGCTGCCCGTCTCTGACCTGAAGGATCGCGGCGTGCACGTGCATGTCCCGGCCGGCGCGGTGCCCAAGGACGGCCCCAGCGCGGGCATAACGATGACCACGGCGCTGGCCTCGCTGCTTTCCGGCCGGCCGGTCCGCCCGGACGTCGCGATGACCGGCGAGGTGTCGCTGACCGGGCGGGTGCTGCCGATCGGCGGTGTGAAGCAGAAGCTGCTCGCCGCGCACCGGGCCGGCATTACCACCGTGCTCATCCCGCAGCGCAACGAGCCGGATCTGGACGACGTGCCCGGCGAGGTGCTCACCAAGCTTGATGTGCATCCGGTCGGCGACGTCCGCGACGTGCTCGCGCTGGCCCTCGAGCCGGCCAGGTCGGCGCCGGTGGCTGCGTGAGGGGATGCGTCACTCACACACCGTCCCGGTGGCGTGCCAGCGGGCAGGTCTGCCGATGGGCAGCATCAGCCCCGTCCCTGGCCGGCTACCGGCGCCAGGACGCCACAGGCCTGCCCGCCCGGGCAGGAAGCCATCCCCTGGTGGTGCGCGAGCGTGAGCCTGACCAGCCCACTTTCGAGGTCCCGGAGATCGGTGTGGCATTGGGTGGCCAGCTGGGATAGGTAGGGAAGATCTGGGCCGGCCTGGCCGGGGCCGAGCAGGCCGAGGTGCCGTGCGCCAGCCGCGGCGCGCTGGCCGAGCGGGGGCTGCGCGCCGGGCCACACTCCCCTGAGCTCGCGCAGGAACAGCTGGATGGTCACCGGCCCCCAGCCGGGCAGGGCATCGAGTGCCCGGCGCAGTTCGGGATAGGTGGTGAGGCGCTGGCCGATCACGGCTACCTGCCCGTCGTAACGTTCGCCGATCACCCCGGACAGGGCCTGGAGCCGGGTCGTGGTACGGAAGTCGTAGCGTGCGTAGCCGCCTTCGTCGAGGTAGGCGATCAGATCCTCTTCGGGTATGTGCCGCGCCTGGCCGATCCGCGCCAGCCCTGCGTCGCTGAGCACGCGGAACGTGCGCTCAGCGATGGCGGCCGATATCCGGGTGCCGAACAGCGTGGCGGCCAGGAACCACCGCTCGACCTGTGCATCCCCGGCGTCGACGTCGATGCCGAGTTCGGTCGAGTAGCGCCCGCCCAGCGTCGCTACGACCAGCCTGGCCAGCCGGGCGTCCTCGGCGGAATTCTCTGCCCGGCCGGTAACCGCCGCCCTGGTCACATTCTGGATTCTCGTGGCTACGGCTGAGCTGGCGGCAGAGGCGAAGGTCCCGGCTGGGGACGTTCGTCCCTGTTGACCCGCCACCCGGTCATGGGAATGTGGCGGCGCCCCGGAACGGGAAGCAGGGCGCCCCGGAACGGGGAAGTCGCATGTGCCGGGACCAGGGTGAGGCGAGGCCCATGTTCGAGCGGATCCTGCTTGCCGTCGACACCTCGGACCATTCCCGTAAGGCGGTCGCCGCAGCGGCCGAGATCGCGTCGCGGTTCCAGGCAGAGGTCCTGGTCGTCCATGTCCGCGAGCCCCGGCTGGCAGAGACGGGGGACCACCTGGAGACCGAACGAGAGGCGGCTGAGCTGGCGGAATGGGCAGCCGAGGAACTCAGGTCCGCTCACGTGCATACGCGGATCAGCATCTGCAGCAGCGGTATTCGCGGCGCCGCAGGCGCTGTCCTCGCCGCTGCCGCGGAATTCCGTCCAGGCCTGATCGTCATGGGCTCACGCGGCCCGACGGAACTGGAGGGCCTGCTGCTGGGAAGCGTCTCGCACAAGGTGATCCAGCTGGCGGATTCCCCGGTGCTCGTGGTCCGCTGACCAGAGATCGCCTGGCTGAATGGCAGGCTCACTTGGAGAACAGGTGCAGGCCCAGCCATGCCCACCAGGCGATGACCGCGATCCGGCCCGTGCGGCTGTGCATGACCCGGCTGAACAGCGCGCTCAGCGTCGGTATCCGGGAGGCGGGGCGGTGAGCGAGTACGGTCAGCCCGATGCCGAGCACGAGGAAGGACAGGTACCCGGCGACGGTGATGGCGTGGCTGCTCATCGGCGGGCCAGGTACCAGCCAAAGGCCAGCCAGCTGAACAGCACGGCCGACCGCCCCGGCGCGGAGCCGAGGACCGCGTTGGCAAGGTAACTGAGGGTTGGGTGCGCGTAGGAGTCGGTGTGGAGTGTGGGCTGCAGGAACAGCGCGGTCAGCTCCCAGACCGATGCCCCCACCCAGACGAAGGCCCACGCGGCCACCCCCACCGCAGATAGCCGTCCGGGCTCGTGCTGCGATCCCGCCGAGACCCACCACGCCACGAGGACCCCGGCAATGGCGGGAGCGGCGACCAGGATCGTGGCTGGCCATGAATAGCGCTGGAACAGCCCGACGATCGCTGAGAACGCAACGGCAGCAATGACGGCAGGGATCAGGAGCCGTCTCATCGCGGCGCGGCGAAGGTCCGCCGAGTCATGCGAGAAGACCGTGCCCCGCTCCGGTGACCCGGATCCGTTCCCCGCCGCCGCGGCGTGCGGCTGGGGAACACGGCGGCGGGCATGGTCCCATACCAGTGCCAGCCCGATCACCAGGAGATAGGCGGCCCGGAAGGTATCACCGGACAGGTAGGAGAACACGGCACCTATCACGAAGGTCAGGACCACTGGGTGAACCAGGGCGAGCAGGAGCCGCGGCAGGCCGGCCAGCGCGCCGCGATCATGGTGTGGCGCAGGCGGGGGCATGGCCGGACGTTATCACCCACTTCGCCCGGTCACGTGATCCAGGACCATGCGCGGGACGTAGGCCCATGGTCGCTTTGCGCCGTCACATCTAGCCTGGCTAGACCGCGGAGCTTGCTGCGGGCGGATCCGCCCGGGCTGGTGAGGGGGAGCTGCCGTGGAGAATCCACCGGGGCAGAACGAGGAAACTGGGATAACACCAGGTACAGCAGGCGTTGCGGCGCGGCGCCTGTGGCCGCGGTTCGCCACCATCTACCCGGGATACCAGGACTATCTGGGACGCCGCGGCCGCCCGCCCCGGATGTTCCTCCTGCATCCTGTTGAGATGCCAGCTAACAGGCCGCTTGGCGGGTGAGGAGGCCGGCCGTGAGGATCGTGATCGCGCTGGGCGGCAATGCGCTGCTGCGGCGCTCGGATCCGATGACCACCGAGGTTCAGCGGCGGAACGTCGCGATCGCCGCGGCGGCGATCGCACCGCTGGCCGCCGGGCACAGCATCGCCATCGCCCACGGGAACGGGCCGCAGGTAGGCCTGCTGTCGCTGCAGGCTGAGTCATACGACGGCGCCGAGCCGTACCCGCTGGACGTGCTGGACGCCGGTACGCAGGGCATGATCGGTTACCTGATCCAGCAGGAACTCAGGAGCATCCTGCCACCGCAGAGCCAGGTGGCCACTCTGCTCACCATGATCGTGGTAGATCCCCGGGACCCGGCGTTCACCAACCCGACCAAGTTCGTCGGTCCCGTATATCCAAAAGATGATGCTGACAAGCTGGCGGCGGAAAAGGGCTGGGTGTTCCGGCGGGACGGTCCCGCCTGGCGCCGGGTGGTGCCATCCCCGCAGCCCCGGCGCATCCTGGAGATCGAGCCGATCACCTGGCTGCTGGACCGGGGAGCGGTGGTCATCTGCGCGGGCGGCGGGGGGATCCCCACGATGTACCCGTCCTCAGGCCCGGGTGCTCTGGTGGGCGCCGAGGCGGTCATCGACAAAGACCTGGCGAGCGAGCTGCTCGCCGAGGATGTGGGCGCGGACCTGTTCCTGATGGCTACCGATGTGGACGGCGTCTACGTTCACTGGGGCACACCGCGGCAGCGGCGGCTGGGCGTCGTAACGCCGCAGGAACTGGCCGGGCATGAGTTCGCGGCCGGGTCCATGGGCCCGAAAGTCGAGGCCGCAGTTCGTTTCGCCGCCAGAACCGGCCGGCGGGCGGCGATCGGGTCGCTGGCTGACATCGCCGGGATCGTAGCGGGGGACGCGGGCACCAACGTGGTCACGCGGGGCACGTGATGGTTGAGGGAGAAATCGCCCTGACGCTGGCTGGGCACAGGATTCCGGCCCGCGTTCACGAGGCGGTCGTACCGAGGGCCGCCGCGATCTGCTGGATGGCTTCCGTCTCGGCGGGGCTCACGCTCTGCCCATCCTCCTTGTGCGCGGCCGCGACCTTGCTGGCGAGGGTGAGGACGAAGCGGCGGTAGTCGTCGAGTTCCTCGCTGGTCGCCTTGCTCTCAAGCAGTGCCACCGCGTCGCGCACATGCGCAAGCCCGCTGTCCCTGACTTCCCCGGCTGAGTGGTACCTGGTGTGGTCCATCTCGGGCTTTGCCGTCACGATCTCGTCGAGGAGTTCGCTCTCGCCGTGCTGGGCGCGCGCTTCCGTGTACGCCTTCGACATCGCGATCGTCTCACGGATCATCCCCCCGCGCGCCGCGGTGACCACGATCATGCCGGCACTGGGCGGGCCCTCGAGCACTACTTTCCATTCCTCGGGCGAAAAAGCGGCCTTTGCCGTCATGTCATCCTCCTGTTCTTGACGGGTAAGCATGCGGGCCGACCCTCGCGGACATCACCGCTTCGGGACCGCCGCATCTGGCTTCAAGCTGAGGAGGCTGGACCATGCATGCGACCACTTATCGATCCGTTTTCTCGCGGCATTGCCGATACCGATACCGATAAGCAGTGCGGCCAGCGCGCTGGCGATCAGTGCCAATGGGCCGGCCAGCTTCCCGGGATTCCGCTTGCCGCCCTGGCCGGGAGGATGCCGCCGGGCCGGACGACGCCGGGTTGATGGCTGATCGGCCTTCGCAGGCGGTGCAGACATGGCAATCCTTCCTGTACATTCCCCCGGTTACAGGGTCTCGCGGCCCGTGGTGACCTGCCTCGCCCGCCACGGGTGAATCGCCGGTGACGCCCCGAGATCACTAACCGCGGCAGCCCCGCCAGCCGGCCTGGCAGCCGCCCGCCGGCCTGGCCGCCCACCGGAGAAAAGCCGGACCAGAGGCCGGGGACGTCGCGGGTGGCCTGGACCGCCCGGTACACCATCCGCGCGTAGACCCTGGTCCCGGGCAGCTGGGGATGGATGTCGTCCGGCCAGAGCAGGTACGTCCGGGTCCTGATCGTGTCGAACCAGTCCGCGAGGACGATGCCCGGGTACCGGCGGACGTAGGCCGTCATCGTGGCGTTGACCTGCTTGCTCCACTGGTCTGGCACGTAGGTGTTGATGAGCACCAGTTTGCGGTCCGGTCCGAGCAGCCGCATCAGCTGGTTGAGCTCGCCGGTGGTGACGATGTAGTTGGTGCCAAGGCCCACCACCACCACTGGGCGCAGCCGGCCGCTGCGCGCGAGCCTGCGCAGCACTGCCAGGCCGGCTGGCATCTGCCGGCTGGGCACGGCATCGATGTAGATGCCTGGCAGCACCGCGTGCAGTGCCATGGCCCCAGCGGCCATGACCGAATCGCCGACCGCGGTGATCTGCCGGCCCACGACCTTGCGTGCGATGGGTGACTGTGCGGGCGTGCTGGCCGCGGGCGCAGCGGCCGGCTGCGGCGCCTGCGCCCGGGTGGCCGCGCTGACCTGCTCACCGATGAGGATCTGCTGCTCCATGCCGGATGGCCCGGTGGGCGCGTGGAAGATGCCGTACCCGGCGGTGCAGGCGACGGTGAGGGCGGCTGCCGCGCACAGCACCGGCAGCGCCCGCACGGGCGAGCGCCAGGCTGCCGTGACCGAGGTGCCGAGCGCCCGGCAGACGGCCGCGCAGGTGGCCCGGAAGCCGTTTCGCAAAATGGGCTCTTCCAGCCACTTCCAGGAGGCGGCCGCCAGCGTGATCGCAGCGGCGATCTCCACTGCCCCCAGCCAGGGGGCGGCGGGTCCCCGCCCATGGATCGCGACCGCGATTCCGATAACCGGCCAGTGCCACAGGTAGATCCCATAGGACCGGACACCCAGCCAGCGCAACGGTGGCAGGCTCAGCAGCGCGCTGATCGTGCCGGGGGCGGCCGCGGCGGCGGTCAGGGCGGCCGCGGCTAGCGCCGCGACGGCCAGCCCGAGCGGGTAGACGACCAGGTCGGCACCGGAGAAGTGGCCCACAGCCCAGGCCAGCACCGCCAGGCCAGCCACGCCAAGGTAATCCAGCCGGCGCGTGAACTCCCGTGGTGCGCCGGTGAGCGTGGCCATCGGCCAGGTCAGGGCCAGCGCCGCGCCCACCAGCAGCCCGGTCGCGTGCGTGTCGGTCCCGTAGTACACGCGGGAAGGATCGGCGCCGGGCAGGTACATCAGCGCCACAGCCACCGAGGCGAGCGCTGCCAGCCAGGCGGCCAGCACCCGGGCCCGCCGTCCCCGGAGCCGGGTGAGCGCCAGCAGCAGGAGCGGCCAGGCCAGGTAGAANNCCACAGATGCTGCAACGGCGGCGGCGGACCGAAGCTCGCGAAGTAGGATACGTGGTGCAGGGCCTGGTACCAGTTGCTGGAGTAACTGACCGCAGCAGCCAGCGCCGGCCGGAGTGCGGGCAGCTGATCAGGCTCCAGAACGGCCACCGCCGCGGTCACCGCGACCAGGAGCACGGCCAGGGCCGGCAGCAGCCGGCGCGCCCGGCGGACCCAGAACCGGCGCAGATCCAGGCGGCCATGCCGGGCGGCCAGCAGATCGGTGATCAGGTATCCGCTCAGCACGAAGAAAACGTCAACCCCGAGGAAACCGCCCGGCGCCATGTGGATCCCGAGGTGGAAAGCGATAACGGCGAGTACCGCAAGCGCCCGGACGCCGTCGAGGCCAGGAACCCGGCCGCTGGAATGCCTGGCCTGACGGCCGGCATCAACCGCGATCGCCGTTTCTTTCCCAGCTTGCCCTAGTTGCCCAGCCGTGTCGGACACGGCAGCATGTTTCTTCATCAATTCCGTGATCCCCCCGCTTACAGCAGTCTTTTTCGCCGCGCGGGGGCGAGTGCAAACGCCGTGCCGATGAATAGGAGGGAAGGTACGGCTACGCGTCCTTTAGCGCATTTTCCGGCGCCGAGTCACCATCCTGGCGGCCCCGGGGTGGTCACCACTGGTAGGGCAGGAACTTCCCATCCAGCGTCACCACCACCCGGTCACCGGCGGGGTCGGCCACTCTGGCGACATCGAGGCGGAAATTGATCGCACTCATGATGCCGTCGCCGAACCGCTCGTGTATGAGTTCCTTGATCGTCGGGCCGTAGACCTGAAGAACCTCGTAGAACCGGTAGATCGTCGGGTCCACCGGCACGGCGGACTCCAGCGCGCCACGGGTGGGCTGCAGTTGCAGTGCCTGCACGACGTCGTCGCCGAGGTCGAGCAGCAAGGCGGCCGCCTGGGCCTGCTCCGCGGTCATCGGCTGCTGCCCCAGCAACGCCGAGGTCGTCCACGCCAGCGGCTGGTCCACCGCCTCGGCGAGCTGGGCCCAGGTCAGGCCCAGCCGGGCCTTGGCGGCCCGGACGGCTTCCGCTGCCTCTTTCCTGGTCATCATCACGATCCTCCCGGTGTCGCCTCGTCGCCGGGCCCCGGCGCACTGGTGAGGTTACGTTTCCCATGTGTCGGCCATGTGACGTGGGGAGCAACGGCGCAGCCGTGTGCACGGCTACCTCCTCCGTCACCCGAGCCTGCCGGCGTCCTGCCGTCACATTCTGCGCACCTCACCCACTGATTCTGTTACCAGCCGGTAGGCCGGCGATCGTCCCGTCCCGCGGGACCTATGCCCCTTCCGGCCGCGACTGCGGCGGGCACACGGTCGAACGAGGGGAAGGGGTGTCATATGACTTTGCTGACCAGCCCCGGCCGCGCAGCGGCCCGCGCCGGCCTCGACGCCGAGACGCTCAAAATGACCCTGGAGGCGATCCGGGGGTACGTCGGCGACGCGATTCCCGCGGACAGGCAACTCCAGCTGGACCACGATGATGTCTGCCCGCTGGACGTGGTCAGGGGCATGTGCAGCGACCAGCTGGGGATCCAGCTGCTGTTCATCCCCGAGGAGTACGGCGGGATGGGCGGCGGCACCGTAGACGTCTACCGGGTGTGCGAGCAGATGGCCCGCCTCGACATCGGCGTCGCCACCAGCGTCCTGGCCACCTTCCTCGGCAGCGACCCCATCTTCGTCGGGGCCACGCCGGACCAGAAGCGGGCATGGCTGACCGAGATCGCGGAACAGGGCGTTCTGTACGCCTATGGTGCGACAGAACCCGACGCCGGCAGCGACCTGGCCGCGCTGAAGACGACCGCGGCCCCGGTCGTGGCCGACGGCGTGGTCACCGGGTACCGGCTCAGCGGGCGCAAGCAGTGGATCAGTAACGGCGGTATCGCCGACAGGTACACGATCCTGGCCAGTGCGCCTGGCGGGCCGTCCTGGTTCGTGCTGGAACGGGGCACCGAGGGTTTCACCCAGAACAGGCCGGAAGACAAGCACGGCATCCGGCTCTCCAACACCGCTGCCCTGTTCCTGGACGGCGCTTTCGTGCCGGCCGGGAACCTCGTCGGCGGTGTCGAGGGACAGGGCCTCATCCAGGCGCAGCAGGTGTTCGGTTACACCCGGCTGATGGTTGCCGCGTTCGGCCTCGGGGGTGGCTGGGCGGCGCTGGATCGCGCCATCGAGTACTCCACCACCCGCATTCAGGGCGGAACGCCGCTATCGGCCAAGCAGGGGTACACGCACAAGCTGATCGTCCCGCACGCAGTCAGGCTGGAGGGGGCCCGTGCCTTCATCGAGGATGTGGCCGCGCGGATAGATGCGGGTGAAGGCGCCGACGGCGCGCTCAACACCGAGGGTGCCATCGCGAAGTACCTCGCCACCGAGGCCGGCAACGCCGCGGCCGACGCCGCCATCCAGGCGCACGGCGGCTACGGCTACACCCGCGAGTACGTCGTGGAGAAGATCAAGCGGGATGTCCGCATCACCACGATCTACGAAGGCACCTCCGAGATCATGGAGATGACGATCGCGCGTGGCCGCTGGCAGGCGCACCTGAAGTCGGGCGGCCGCTACTACCGTGACCTCGCCTCCGAGCTGAACGGCCTGCACGCCCGCCATCCTGACGTGGGTGCGGGTATCGCCGCCCTGGCCAACGACGCGCTGGCCAGGGTGCTCGAAGCCTGCCGCCTGAGCCGGCTCACCCGGCATCAGCACGTGCTACTGCGCCTTGGCGAGCTGATCTCCCAAGCCGAGGGTGCGGCCTGCTTCGCGGCTGGTGCCGCGGCGGCGCTCGACGGTGACGTCATGGAAAAGGGGGATCACCGCTTCGATGCCACCACCCTCGCCGCGATGAGCCGCGTTTTCGCCCGCGATGCCGCGCAGAAGGTGGCCTGCGAGGGGATGCGCTGGGTAATCGGGGCGGCAGCCCCCGGTGGCGTCGCCGCGCAGAGCGCAGGCGCCCCGCCGTTCGAAACCAGCCCGGGGCTTGACGCGGTGCTCGCCGCGCAAGCAGGGCTGGTAGCCGACATGGACAGTGTTGCCGACGCCCTCTACGGGCGCGTCGGCTCAGGGTCCCCGACCCAGGACCGAGCCTCATGACCGAGCAGCAGCGCACCTCCCGCCAGCCGCAGCACATCGCCATCGTCGGTGTGAGCGCCATCATGCCCGGGGCGCCCACCGCGGCGGCGTTCTGGTCGAACATCACGCAGGGCCGCTACTGCATCACCGACGTCCCGAAGGACCGGTGGGACCCGGACCTGTACTACGATCCCGACCCGCGCGCGGTGGGCAAGACCTACTCACGCATCGGCGGCTGGATCCGCGAATTCCCCTGGGATCCCATTGGCTGGCGCCTGCCACTGCCACCCAAGGTCAGTGACCAGATGGACGACGGCCAGAAATGGTCGGTTGCCGCGGCGCGCGCGGCCCTCATCGACGCCGGGTGGCCGGACTGGAACGTGGACCCGGAACGGGTCGCGGTGGTCATCGGCAACGCCATGGGCGGGGAGAAGCACTACGCCACGAACCTGGCTATCCAGTTGCCGGAGTTCACCCGCGAGCTCGCCCGTTCCCCAGCGTTCGCCGGGCTGCCGGGCGCGACCCAGGCGGCGATCATCGCCGAGACCAGCCAGTCGTTCCTGAGCCAGTTCCCTGAGATCACCGAGGACACCATGCCTGGTGAGCTGGCGAACATCACCGCCAGCCGGATCGCCAGCCTGCTCAACTTCCGCGGGCCCAGCTTCACCACCGACGCCGCCTGTGCGTCCGGGCTCGCGGGGCTCGCCGCCGCCGCGCAGGGGCTCGCAGACGGGCAGTTCGACGCAGTTGTCACCGGCGGCGTGGACCGCAACATGGGTGTTGCCTCGTTCGTGAAGTTCTGCAAGATCGGGGCGCTGTCCGCGACCGGGACACGCCCGTTCGACGCCGGTGCCGACGGTTTCGTCATGGGTGAGGGCGCCGCGTTGTTCGTCCTCAAGCGCCTCGCGGACGCCGAGCGGGACGGCGACCGGATCTACGCGGTGCTGCTCGGCATCGCCGGGTCGAGTGACGGCAAGGGCAAGGGAATCACCGCCCCGAACCCGGTCGGGCAGCGGCTGGCGATCGCGCGTGCCTGGCAGAACGCGGGCGTTGCACCGGCCACCGTCTCCTTCATCGAAGCGCACGGCACCTCGACCCGCGTCGGCGACGCCGCCGAACTGGAGAGCCTCACCTCTGTATTTGCCGGCGAAACGGTGGCCGCGGGGTCGATCGCGCTCGGGTCGGTCAAGTCCAACATCGGCCACCTCAAGGCCGCCGCCGGCACCGCTGGGCTGTTCAAGATGGTCATGGCCGTGCACGAGAAGGTGCTGCCGCCAAGCCTGAATTTCCGCGAGCCGAACCCGAACGTCGACTGGGCGGCCTCGCCGTTCCGGGTGAACACGCAGTTGCGTGAATGGCCGCAGCCGCCCGGCGGCGTGCGGCGCGGGGGCGTCAGCGCCTTCGGCTTCGGTGGCACGAACTTCCACGCGGTCATCGAGGAATACCTGCCCGGCCGGTACCGCTACGCTGACCGCCGGGTGTTCGCTGGGGCGGACATCCCGGCGGCCGCTGCGGCCAGTGACCTGCTGGCGGCTAGTGGCCCGGCGGGAGCCAGCGGGCCCGCGCAAGCCAGTGGCCCGGCGGGAGCCAGTGGGCACGCGCAAGCCAGGACGCCCCTGCGGGGTGCCCTGGTGGTCGGCGCGGACAGTGAGGCCGAGGTGGCGGCCCAGCTGGTCCGGGTCCGGGACCGCGCCGCGGCCGGTGAGGCACCCCCGTCCGGGCCGCCGGACCCCGCCCTGGCCACAGCCGCGGTGCGGGCCGCCATCGACTACCAGGGACCGGCCGACCTCGCGGACAAGGCGGGCCTGGCAGCGAAGGTGCTGGCCAGTGGCACCCCCGGGATGCGGAAGATGCTGCGCTCGCGCGGCGTCTTCATCGGCCACGGCCCCGCCCCCAAAGTCGCGTTCCTCTACACCGGGCAGGGATCGCAGTACGTCAACATGCTCAGCAAGCTCCGCGAGGTGGAGCCCATCGTGGCCCAGACATTCGCCGAGGCAGACAAGATCATGACTCCCTTGCTGGGCAGGCCGCTGACCGAGTACATCTTCATCGACGGAGACGACCCGGCAGCGGTGACGCGGCTCGAAGGCCAGTTGCTGCAGACCGAGATCACCCAGCCCGCGGTGCTCGCCGCCGATCTGGCCCTGACCCGGCTGCTCCACGCGTATGGCATCCGGCCAGACATGGTGATGGGCCACAGCCTGGGCGAATACGGAGCGCTGGTCGCGGCGGGTGCCCTGTCGTTCAAAGCCGCGCTGGAGGCGGTCAGCGCGCGTGGCCGGGAGATGGCCAGTCTCCGCGTCGCCGACAACGGTGCGATGGCGGCCGTGATGGCACCGCTGGAAGAGATCGAGCGGATCGTGGCATCGGCCGACGGCTACGTGGTCATCGCCAACATCAACAGTGGGCACCAGGCGGTGATCGGCGGGGCGACCGAGGCGGTCGAGCGGGCGGTCGAGGCGTTCGCCGCGGCCGGGCACATGGCCACCCGCATCCCGGTCAGCCACGCCTTCCACACGGCGATCGTNNCTCGGCCGCCAGGTCGCCTCGCCGGTCCAGTTCGTCAAGGGCCTGCAAACGCTGTACGGGGCGGGCGCGCGCGTGTTCGTCGAGGTCGGGCCCAAGCGGGCGCTGCACGGATTCGCGGAGGACGTGCTCGGCCAGGCGCACGATGATGTCCTCACCCTCTACACCAACCACCCGAAGAACGGGGACATCCCCTCGTTCAACGCCGCGTTGTGCGGCCTGTACGCGGCAGGTCTCGGCTACCCGCCTGCATCCGCGTCCCATACCGGGCCGACGTCTGTTTCCTCGTCAGCCCCGGTATCCGCGCACGCGTCCGCATCCCGGCCGGGCCCAGCCCCCGGGCAGGCGCCCGCCGGTGCGGTCCGGCCGGAACAGGTCCCGGCATCACATTCCCCGGGGGAACCCATGTCAACTGATCGCTACGCCGACCTTGGCCGTCTCGTGGCGGACCTCATCGACCGCGGCCGCCGCATCCTGGCGGACACGCTGGAATCCCCGGAACCCGGATCCGGCCGCGCCGCCAGCGAGCGGTGGGTGGCGCCGGATGGCGGCGCGCCACCCCAGACCGAGCCGGTCGTCATCACCGGGGCGGCACTGGGCCTGCCCGGGACGGAGCGGGTGTTCGACGACGAGAACGTCGCGCGCATTCTGTCCGGCCAGCAGTTCGTCGACGTCATCCCGCGCCAGGTCCGGCGCGCGATGGTCGACAAGCACATCACCCGGCTGGTGAAAAGCGCCGGCGGGGACCCGGTCTTCGAGACGATTGAGAGCGAGGGTGATGTCATCAAGCTGGCCGGCCGGTACGGATCCTTCGACATCGTCGAGGAGTTCGGGGTGGACGCCGACCGCGACGCCGCACTCGACGCCTGCACGCGGCTGGCGATCGGGGCCGGGCTGGACGCCCTGCGCGACGCGGGCATCCCGCTGGTGCAGCACTACCACACCACCACGCTGGGGACCCGGCTGCCGGATCGCTGGGGACTACCCGACGAGATGCGTGACGACACCGGCGTAGTGTTCGCCTCGGCCTTCCCGGGCTATGAGTCGTTCGCAGACGACCTGAACCACTACCACGAGGACCGCGCCCGCAGGCACGAACTCGCCGTGCTGGAGGAAGTGCGCCGCCGGATGAGCGGGCAGGAGCCGGCGGCCGGTGAGGTGGACAGGCGGATCGCCGAGCTCCGCCATGTGCTGGAGACCCAGCCGTTCACCTTCGACCGGCGCTTCCTGTTCCGTGCCCTGTCCATGGGGCACTCGCAGTTCGCCGAACTCATCGGCGCCCGGGGCCCGAACACCCAGCTGAACGCCGCGTGCGCGAGCACCGCGCAGGCGCTGTGCGTGGCAGAGGACTGGATCCGGGCCGGCCGCTGCCGCCAGGTAGTGGTGGTGTCCGCGGACGACGCCGCCTCGGACACGCTGCTGCCCTGGACCGGTTCCGGCTTCCTGGCCAGCGGTGCCGCAGCCACCGACGACGTGGTCGAAGACGCCGCCCTGCCGTTCGACAAGCGCCGGCATGGGATGATCATCGGCTCCGGCGCCGCCGCGCTGGTGGTGGAATCCGCGGACGCGGCGCGTGAGCGCGGCATCACGCCGATCTGTGACCTGGTTGCGGCGGTCACCGCCAACAGCGCCTTCCACGGCACCCGGCTCGACGTCGATCACATCGGCCAGGTGATGGAGCAGCTCATCCGCCAGGCAGAACGCCGGGGCATCGACCGCAACGCGATCGCGGGCCAGACGATGTTCATGTCGCACGAGACCTACACGCCCGCCCGCGGCGGCAGCGCCTCGGCGGAGATCAACGCGCTGCGCCACGTTTTCGGTGACGCCGCGGGCTCGATCGTCATCGCGAACACCAAGGGCTTCACCGGCCACGCCATGGGCGCTGGGATCGAGGAGGTCGTGGCGGTCAAAGCCCTGGAAACGGGGATCGTTCCACCGGTCCCGAACTACCGCGAGCCCGACCCCGAGCTTGGCGAGCTGAACCTTTCCCGTGGCGGCACCTACCCGGTGACATACGCGCTGCGTCTGGCAGCCGGTTTCGGCTCGCAGATCGCCATGACGCTGCTGCACTGGACCGCGCCGCCGGACGGCCGTCACCACGCGCCGAGCGAACTGGGCTTCCGCTACCGGATCGCGGACGAGGCAGTGTGGCGCTCGTGGCTGGCTCGCATGACCGGCCATGGCGACGCCCGGCTGGAAGTCGTGCAGCGCAGGCTACGCGTCGCCGCCGACGGCGCGGCCCAAGTGGCCGCCACCGCGCCACCTGCCACCGCCGCGGCCGCCACCGCGTCACCTGCCACCNNGCGCCCGGAGCCGGCAAGGCCACGGCGGCGGACGCCGCGCCTGGCGCGGCGGCGGCCGGCCCGCAGCCACCTGCTCCGGCAACGGCGGAGGCCACGCCGCCAGCGCAGGCTTCAGCACCAGCCGAGCCCGCGCCGCCGGGCGGGGACCCGTTCGCCGATGCGGTCCTGGATGTGGTGGAGAGCCTGACTGGCTACCCGCGGGACCTGCTCGATCTTGACCTGGACCTGGAGGCCGACCTGGGGGTGGACACGGTCAAGCAGGCGGAGGTGTTCGCCGCGGTCCGGGAGCGGTTCGCCATTGGCCGCCAGGATGACCTGAAGCTGCGTGACTTCCCCACACTCGCGCACGTGATCGGGTTCGTCCGCGACCACGCCACGGCCACCCCCGGGGCGCAGGCGCCCGCAGCGCCCGGAGCCGGCAAGGCCGCGGCGGCGGACGCCGCGCCTGGCGCGGCGGCGGCCGGCCCCACCCCACGCACTGTTCCTGCTGCCGCACCCGCGTTCACCGCGGACGACGAAGCCATCCAGCGGCTGCCCCGGCGTATCCCGGTGCCGGTGCTGCGGCCACCGGCCGGCTGGTGCAAGCCCACCGGCGTCAACCTCGGCCAGGACACGCGGGTCATCGTGATGGCCGACGAGGGCGGCGTGGCACCGAAGCTGGTCAGCCGGCTGGGCGCGCTCGGGGTCACCACGCTGGTCCTGGAACCCGGCTGCGCGACGGCCAGCCTCGACTCCCGGCTGGCGGCCTGGCTGGACGGCGGGCCGGTGCACGGCCTGTACTGGCTCGCGGGCCTCGACAGCGAGCCACCAGTCAGCGAACTCGATCTGGCCGGCTGGCACGAGGCGCTGCGCCGGCGGGTGAAGAATCTGCACGCCGTGGTCCGGCGGCTGGACACCGCGGGCCAGCTGGGGCCTGCGGGCACGTTCCTGGTGACGGCGACCCGGCTTGGCGGTTACCACGGATACGACGACGTGGGAGCGGTGGCACCGCTTGGTGGTGCGGTTACCGGCTTCACCAAGGCCTACCGGCGCGAGCGGCCGGATGTCCTCGCCAAGGCCGTGGACTTCCCCGCCACCCGGAAGACGGCCGCGCCGGCCGACGCCCTGATCGAGGAGACCCTGCGCGACCCGGGCGCCATCGAGATCGGCCGCGCTGGTGGCCGGCGCTTTGCCGTGGGCCTGCGCGAGGCACCGTTCGGCGATGGCAGCGGCGGGATGGCGCTGTCCAGCCAGACGGTGTTCGCCGTCACCGGGGCGGCCGGGGCGATCGTGTCCGCCATCGTGGCCGACCTCGCCAAGGCCAGCGGCGGCACCTTCCACCTGCTGGACCTGGCGCCCGAACCAGATCCAGCCGACGAGGACCTGATCGCTTTCGCCGCCGGCCGGGAGGGATTCAAGGCGGTGATCACGCAACGCCTGGCGGCGAGCGGCACCCGGCCCACACCGGTGCTCATCGAACGGGAACTGGCGCGCTATGACCGGCTGTATTCGGCCCTGATCGCGATCCAGTCGGTGCGCGCGGCGGGCGGCGAGGCCTGCTACCACGCGGTCGACCTGACCGATCCCGGTGCGGTCGGGGCCGTGATGGACGGCATCCGCGAGCGGCATGGGCGGGTCGACGTGCTGCTGCACGCGGCCGGGCTGGACATCAGCCACGCGATCGCCGACAAGGAACCGCGCGAGTATGACCTGGTCTTCGACGTCAAGAGCGATGGCCTGTTCAACCTGCTGCACGCGGCCGGCGACCTGCCCATCGGGGCAGTGGTGGCGTTCAGTTCGGTGGCCGGCCGGTTCGGCAACATGGGCCAGACCGACTACAGCGCCGCCAACGACCTGCTCTGCAAGATCATGTCCAGTTTCCGCGCCACCCGGCCCGGTACCCGGGGCATCGCGCTCGACTGGACCGCGTGGGGTGGCCTGGGCATGGCGACCCGGGGGTCCATCCCGAAGGTGATGGCCATGGCCGGCATCGAGATGCTGGCACCGGAGGCCGGCATCGGCTGGATCCGGCGGGAGCTGACGGCCGGGCCATCGCGCGGCGAGGTCGTCGTTGGCGGGGAACTCGGTGTGCTGACCGCCGAATTCGACCCGACCGGGGGGCTGGATCCCGCCGCGATCGACACCAGCGCCAGCAGCCCGATGGTCGGCACCGTCACCGGGATGGGGATCTTCTCCGGGCTCACCGCGCAGACCACCCTCGATCCCGCGGCGCAGCCGTTCCTGCACGACCATCGCATCGACTCGGCACCGGTGCTGCCAGGCGTGATGGGCATCGAAGCGTTCGCCGCGCTGGCCAGCCTCGCCGCCCCGGACCTGGCGGTGGCCGGCGTCGAGCAGGTGGACTTCCTCGCCCCGGTGAAGTTCTACCGTGACGAGCCGCGCACGCTCACGCTCGCGGCGGTGATCTCGCCCGACGGGAACGACCTCGTCGCCCACTGCACGCTGAGTGCCAGCCGGATGCTCAAAGGGGATCAGGCGCCGCGGGTCACCAAGCATTTCACTGGCCGGGTCAGGCTCGCGGCCGGTGCGCCGCGGACGCAGCGGGCANNCCCGCCGGCGGCTACCCACGGCGACATCTACCGGGTGTTCTTCCACGGGCCGGCCTACCAGGTCATCGACGAGGCATGGCACAGCGGCCGCACCGCCGTGGCCCGTCTCGCCCAGCACCTCCCGGCCGGGCACACGCCGGAAACCGATCACACCACGACCGAGCCGCGGCTAGCGGAGGCATGCTTCCAGACGGCAGGGCTGTGGGAGATCGGCCAGGCAGGCCATGTGGCGCTGCCCGCTCATGCCGACCTGGTCAGCGTCGTGCACCGGCCAAAGCCCGACGCGGAGCTGTTCGCGGTGGCCCATCCGACGGCCGATGGCTGCTTCGACTGCCAGATCGTGGACCGCGACGGCGACGTCGTGCTCCGCGTCGACGGCTACCGGACCATCGGAGTTGACAGCCCCTTGCCAGCCGATCTGCAGCAGCCGATCCATGCCGCGATGAGCGGATGAGGGGCCAGCCCAGTCACCTAGGAGCCGAGATGGGCAGCATTCGCAGGCTTGCCATCATCAACCGGGGCGAGCCCGCGATGCGATGCCTGGCCGCCGTCGGCGAACTGGTCAGGGAATCGGGCGAGCCGATCACCACGATCGCCCTGTACACCGAGCCGGACGCGGCGTCGTGGTTCGTCCGGGAGGCCAGCGAGACTGTGTCGCTCGGGCCTGCCCTGCCCGCCGACTCCGCCGGCCACCGGCACAGCGCTTACCTGGATGTCGGCAAGCTGGTGGCGGTGCTGGCAGAGGCCCGCGCCGACTCGGCCTGGGTCGGCTGGGGTTTTGTCGCCGAATCAGCCGAGTTCGCCGCGCGCTGCGAGGACGCGGGAATCACGTTCATCGGGCCGCCCAGCGACGTGATCAGGCTGCTCGGTGACAAGGTGGCGGCCAAGCAGCTCGCCGAGCGCACCGGGGTACCGGTGGTGCCCTGGAGCGGCGGTGCCGTGCACGACCCGGAAAGCGCCCGGATAGCCGCCCAGATGCTCGGGTACCCGGTACTGGTCAAGGCGGCCGCCGGGGGCGGCGGCCGTGGTATCAGGGTGGTCGAGTCGGATGCCGCGCTGCCCTCGGCGTTCGCCTCCGCCCGGGCTGAGGCGGCACACGCGTTCGGTGACCCGACCGTGTTCGTCGAACGCCAGCTCGGCGGTGTGCGGCACGTGGAAGTCCAGGTGATCGCGGACTCCCACGGCACCGTCTGGGCAGCCGGTATCCGCGATTGCAGCATCCAGCGGCGCAACCAGAAGGTCATCGAGGAGTCCGGCTGCACCCGGCTCGGCGGGCCGGCCGAGGCCCTGCTGCGCGACGCCGCTGTCCGGCTGTGCCGCGCCGCCGGGTACCGCAGTGCCGGCACGGTCGAATTCCTCGTCGACCCGGTGACGCAGCACTTCATGTTCATGGAAGTCAACACGCGGCTGCAGGTGGAGCACCCGGTTACCGAGATGACAACCGGGATCGACCTGGTCAAGCTGCAGCTGCACGTCGCGCGCGGCGGCCGGCTGCCGCAGGCCCCGCCGTCAGTGCGCGGGTACGCGATCGAGGCGCGGCTCAACGCCGAGGATCCCGAACACGCCTTCGCGCCCACGCCGGGCCGGGTGTCCGCGCTGCGGCTGCCGTCGGGCCCCGGCATCCGGGTCGACACCGGCGTGGCGGAGGGCGACGACATCGCCGCGGAGTTCGACTCGATGATCGCCAAGATTGTGGCGTGGGGCGCGGACAGGGCCGAGGCGCTCAGCCGGCTCCAGCGCGGCCTGGCACAGTTGCTGGTGGTCATCGAGGGCGGGACGACCAACAAAGCCTTCCTGCTCTCCCTGGCCAGCCAGCCCGAGGTGCGGGCCGGAACCTACGACAGCCGCTGGCTGGACCGGCTGACGTCGGCGGGCGGCCATCTTCTCGCGCTGCATCCGGTGGCGCTGCTGGCGGCGGCCATCGAGGCCGCCGATGCGGACCAGGCCGCAGTGCAGGCCAATTTCCTGGCCGCCGCCACGCGCGGCCGCCCCGCACTCCCGGAAACCGTCGGGCACCAGCTGCAGCTGCGCGTTCGCGGCAGCGCCCACCAGATGCGGGTCTACTTCCTGGGCGGGGGTGACTACTGCGTTGACACCGGCACCGGCCGCGTGGACGTGAACGTCCAGCGGCTCGGGCGCTACGAGCGGGCGTTCACCTGCGGGGGGAAGCGCTATCAGGTGGTCGCCGCCACCCAGGGCCCGCGGCTGCTCGTCGAGGTCGACGGCGTCCCGTGCGCCGTCACCCGCGACGATGGCGGTCAGGTCCGCTGCCCTTCCCCGGCCTTCGTGGTCGCCGTGCTCGTCTCCCAGGGAGACACCGTGCGCGCTGGTGACCCGCTGGTGGTCGTGGAGAGCATGAAGATGGAGACCTCCATCACCGCCCCGCACGCGGGCATCGTCAGATCGGTGCACGCCCAGGTGAACACCCAGGTGGATGCCGGGGTTCCGCTGGTCCAGCTGCAGCCGCCCGATCAGGAGCCGGTGCCAGGCGGGCCGGATGGGCACCATACGTGGGGTGGGCCGGGCAGCCCCAGCGGCGGCATGGTCGACTTCGGCGAGCTGGCCGCGGCTGAACCGGGCTCCGGTCACCGCGCGGGGAACCATTTCCTGCGCGCCTACCTGCTCGGTTACGACCTCGAGGACGCTGATGCCCGCGAACTCAGCCACCAGCAAGGTGCACGGCTGGCCACCCTGCCACCCGATGACCCTGATGTGCTGCGTAACGAGCAGGAGTTGCTGGAGATCTTCGCCGACTTCGCGGCCCTGTCACGGCGGGTCCCCGACGACGACGATGACTCTCATGCCCGCAGCTCCCAGGAGTACCTGCTGACCTATCTGGCGTTCCTCGACCCTGAGCGCAGCGGCATACCCGACCATTTCGTCAAGCAGCTACGGACAGCGGTGGCCCGCTATGGCGTCTCGTCGCTGGCCCGCACGCCAGCGCTTGAGCAGGCACTGCTGCGCATCTACCGGTCGGTCGGCCGGATGCCGGCGGCGGCCCCGGTGGTGATCGCCATCCTGGACCGCTGGCGGACCGCCTACGGCAGGCTGGCCGCCACGATGACCGATGAGCGGCTGGCCGTTCTCAGCCGCCTCATCAGCACCACGCAGGGACGCTATCCGGAGGTGTGCGACCTGGCCATGGACGTGCGGTTCTGCTATGTCGACGCGCCCCTGCTCAAGCGCACCCGCGACCGGGCTTTCGCGGAGCTCAGCAGCAGCCTCGACGAGCTGTCCGGTCATCCCAGGCCCGCCCGCATCCGCGAGCTCACCAGCCGCATCGTCTGGTTCCCGCTGCCGATGCGGGCGACGCTGCGGGACAGGTACCGCGATGCCGACGAGACGACCAGGGCCCGGCTGCTGGAGGCACGCACCCGCCGCTTCTACCGGATCCGCGATCTGACGCGCCTGCGGTGCGAAACGTTCGGCCGTCATCTGACCTGCCTGGCCGACTACTCCGGGACCGGCCGGGGCGCTCAGCAGGTGCATCTGGTCACCGCCTACGTCCCGATCGCGGAACTGCCCACGTTCGCCGGTGACCTCATGCCGTACCTGCACGGGCTCGGTGCGGCTGACCCCGTCGTCGTGGACATCGAGTCGTGGCGTGATGAGCCGCTCCTAACCGATGAGGAGATGGCCGGCGTACTCGCTGACCTGCTCGCACGCACTCACTTTGGCCGCACGCTGGACCGGCTGGTCGTCACGGTGACCAGCGCGACCGGAGGCGCCGGGCACGCCGAGGAGCATCAGCGCACGCAGACATTCACCTTCGGGCAGGCCAGCCCGGGGTTCACCGAGGACCTGCTGTTCCGGAACATGCACCCGATGATCGCGGAGCGGCTCGACCTGTGGCGGCTGTCGAACTTCTCCTTGCGGCGGCTGCCCAGCGCGGAGGATGTCTACCTGTTCCATGCGGTCGCCCGCGCGAACCCCAAGGACGAACGGCTGATCGCCCTCGCCGAAGTGCGCGATCTCACCCCTGCCCGTGACTCCTCGGGTGCGGTGATCGGCTACCCGCACATGGAGGGGATGCTCGCGCAGGCCCTCGCCGACATCCGCCGCGCGCTCCGGGGCCAGCCACCGCGGCAGCGGCCGCTGAGCAACCGGGTGATGCTCTATGTCCGCCCGGTATGGGACATCCCCACCGCGACCTGGCGCAGCCTCGCACACCGGCTGGCGCCGCTCGCGGCCGACCTTGGGCTGGAGAAGGTGGCGGTGCGAATCCGCAAGACCGATGACGCGACCGGCGGGGTGAAGGAAGCGGTTCTCGATGTCGAGAACGTCGCGGACAGAGCGGTCGCGGTCCGGGTCCGCCCGCCGTCGCAGCGGCCCATCCAGCCGCTCACCGAATACCGGCAGAAGGCCCTGCGCGCCCAGCGGCTCGGTCTGCCCTACCCGTACGAGCTCATCCGCATGCTCACGCCGCCACCGGACGCACCCGCCGATTTCCCGGCCGGCGAATTCACCGAGTACGACCTGCGGGACGACCGCCCCGCAACGGCGGCGGAGCCCGGTGACGGCGGTGCCCCGGGGAACGGCGCGGCCGGTGAGGATGAACTGGTGCCGGTGGACCGGCTCTACGGCCGCAACCGGGCAGGGATCGTCACCGGTGTGATCACCAGCTACACCCCGCTGGTGCCGGAGGGGATGCGCCGGGTGGCGATTCTGGGCGACCCGACGTCGGGTCTGGGTAACCTCGCGGAGGCGGAGTGCCGCCGGATTCTCGCCGCCCTTGACCTCGCCC
Source organism: Actinomycetota bacterium (assembly GCA_003541285.1). Taxonomy (GTDB): domain Bacteria; phylum Actinomycetota; class Actinomycetes; order Streptosporangiales; family Streptosporangiaceae; genus UBA9676. Next base: position 69 of record DPMS01000845.1, on the reverse strand, counting down.
GCCGGATGCAGGTGCCCGTCGAGTGGTTCGCGCTGTCCTCCGGTGCCCGGATCGCCTGGGACAGCGGCA
>DPMS01000848.1 GCA_003541285.1 Actinomycetota bacterium | reverse complement strand
AGGTGATGCGGGAGGACGTGCACATGCCCGGCGGCTGGCTCGCCCCGATCCAGGCGGTGGAGTATCTGCGCTCGTTCCTGCTCGGGCGCGCCGGATGGTCGCAGATCCGCGGCATGCTGTTCATCTCGGGTGCGTTCGGCCTCTTCCGGCGTGACGTGTACGAACTCGTCGGGGGAGTGGACCTGGAGTCCGAGGGTGACGATGTGGAACTGGTCACCGGCATGCATCACCGGCTGATCGCCGACCGCCGTCCGCACCAGGTCGGGTTCGTGCCGGATCCGTGCTGCTGGACCGTGGTCCCGACCACCGCCAGGGCGCTGGCGCACCAGCGCCGCCGGTGGGCACAGATCCTCTCCGAGGCGCTCTGGATCCACCGGCCGATTCTGTTCAACCCCCGGTACGGCATGGTCGGGCTGCTCATCCTGCCCTACTACCTGATCTTCGAACTCGGCAGCGCGCCGGTCGAACTCGGCGGCATCCTGGCTCTGGTCATCGGGCTCCCACTGGGGATCGTCAGCCCGGCGGTGGCGCTGCTGTTCATCGTCGTCGGCCTGGGCTATGCGACCCTGCTGACCCTGGTCGGGGTCATCATCGAGGAGTTCTCCTACAACCGGTACCGCACCTGGCGCGATTTCGGCCTGCTTGCCTACGCCGCCATCGCGGAGAACATCGGGTACCGCCAGATCTACGCCTGGTGGCGGGTGCGGGGAATCGTGGATGCCCTGCTGGGCCGCCGGGCGCAGTGGGTGGCCCCGGACGCCAAGGCCAGCCCGCCAGGTGTCAAAGGGATGCAGCCCGTCTAGGCTCGCCGTAGCCGGAACGGAGGAGCACCTCATGAACGTATCCAGGTCCGCCACGGATACCGACCGCGCGATGATGGCGATGGCACTCCAGGAGGCGCGCTCCAGCCTGGACGCCGGCGGCGTTCCGGTGGGAGCCGCCCTGGCAGCGGGTGACCGCCTGCTCGCCTCCGGGCACAACGAGCGGGTGCAGCTGGGCGACCCGATCGCCCACGGCGAGATCGCCTGCCTGCGCAATGCCGGCAGGCAGCCCTCCTACCAGGGGATGACGCTGTACACCACGCTGTCCCCGTGCCAGATGTGCTCGGGCGCCATCCTGCTGTTCCAGATCCCGCGAGTGGTGATCGGGGAGGCGACCACCTTCGCCGGCGATCCGGAGTTCCTGGCCCGGCATGGGGTAGAGGTCGTGCTGCTCGATGATGAGGGGTGCATGGCCGCCATGCGGGAATTCCAGGAGCGCTACCCCGAGGTCTGGAGCGAGGACATCGGCGGCCGGTAGCGGGCTGGCCAGACAGTTCGGTTCCAACATGTCCAAACCGCTGCGGTCAGGGGTCCTGGCTGCGGATACTCAGCGCTGTGATCGGCGAGGGATTCGCGGCGGCACTGGCCGCCGCACAGGAGGGCAGCGAGGCCGCGTTCTCACAGCTCTGGCGCGATGGCAACCCTGCTCTGCTGCGCTATCTGCGGGTCATCGCACCGGAAAGCGCTGAGGACGTTGCGGGTGACACGTGGCTGCAGGTGGTTCGCGGCCTAGCCGGATTCCGCGGGGATGAGCAGGCCTGGCGGGCCTGGTTGTTCACCATCGCGCGCCGGCGCACGATCGACGAGGGACGCCGCCGGGCACGGCGGGTGGCGTCCCCGCTGGACGGGGTCCCGGTGGCGCAGCTACCGAAGATGCAGGACGCCGCCGACGCGGCGATCGAGCAGCTGGCAACCCGGTCGGCCATGGGACTGCTGACCAAGCTGCCGCCGCTCCAGGCAGAGGTGATCTTGCTGCGGGTGGTCGCGGGCCTGGGCACCGAGGCGGTCTCGGAACTGGTGGGCCGCAGCCCCGGTGCGGTCAGGGTGGCGGCTCACCGGGGGCTGAAGCGGCTGGCGGAGATCCTGGCCGAGGCGGGTGTAACGCTGTGACGGATCATGACGTTTCCGACAGTGACATGCCGAACTCTCCGTGGCTGAGCAGGCGGGACGTGCCCGACAGCAGGGACGCGCCCCTGGCAGCTCTGCTTGCGGGGACGGAGTTGCCTGCGGGCCTGTCACCGGAACTGCGGCCGGTGGCGGACGCGCTGGCCGCGCTCAGGGCGGCCCCGGCGAGCGACGAACTCTCTGGTGAAGCACAAGTCCTGGCCGCGTTCCGGGACCAGCGCGGCGTGCCGGACGCAGTCCGCCGACCACGCCGCCGGAGGCCCACCGTGCTCGCCCCGCTGCTGTCCGCCAGAGCAGCCGTCATCGCGGCTGCCGCGGTCCTGAGCATGGGCGGAGTCGCTACCGCCGCCTACACCGGTGCGCTTCCCGCCCCGGTCCAGCGGTTCGCGCACGACGTTTTCGGCGCGCCACCCGCAGGCGGCACCGGTCCCGGCGGCCAGTCCAGCACGGCCCCGGCCGGCCCGAGTGCGACCGCCAGTGCCGCCGCCGGGCTGTGTGCCGCCTGGGCTCATGCCAAGGCGCACGGCACGGCTGAGCAGAAGGCGGTGGCGTTCCAGCGGCTGGCAGCCGCGGCCGGTGGAGCGTCTCATGTCGCTGCCTACTGTGCGGTCGCTGCGCATCCGGGGACCTCAGCATCCCCGGCTGCGAGTCCGGCCACGCCGACGTCGCACCCGGCACCGAAAGGGTCGGGCAAGCCGACCACGCACCCGACACCGCAAGGGTCGGGCAAGCCGACGTCGCACCCGACACCGCAAGGGTCGGGCAAGCCGACGTCGCACCCGGCGCCGCAAGGGTCGGGCAAGCCGACGTCGCACCCCTAGGCCGCGCCCGCAAGGTCCCAGTGGGCAGCGGAGGTGGTGGGCCGGGTACTCCCCCGGGCCCGGCCCACCACCCGTTTACCGTCCGAAGCTGACCGCGGTCGTATTCGCGCCGCTGATCACCACGGCTACCGTCTCGCCCGGGGCGGGCTGGTACTGGCCGCTGACCAGCGCCGCCAGGGCCGCGCAGCCGCCCGGTTCAGCCACCACCCGCAGCCGGTCCCACAGCATCTCCTGGGCTTGGCGGATGGAATCGTCACTGACCAGTACCGGCTCCACCACATGCTGCACGATGACCGGGAAGGTCAGCTCACCCACCCGCTGAGGCGCGAGTGAGTCGACCGCCACGCTGCCCATGGGCGCGTCCACCGGCTGCCCCGCCTTCAGGGCCACGGTCAGGGTCGGCGCACCGTCCGGTTCGGCGCCGACCACCCGCGCCCGGCCGGCGTACGCGGCGGCGATCCCGGCGATCAGGCCCCCGCCACCGACGCTGGCCAGCACAGTCACCGCATCCGGTGCCTGCTGCTGGAGTTCGGACCCGAGCGTGCCCGCCCCGAGGATGGTCTCCGGCTGGTCAAACGCGTGCACGGCCAGCGCATGTGACGTGGCCACCCAGTCCTGGCTCGCCGCCAGCGCTTCGGCGTACGTGCTGCCGCCGACGACCAGGTCAGCGCCGTAGCCCCGGATACGGGCGATCTTGGCGGGAGAGGAGACCTCCGGGACGTAGATCCGGGCCGGGACACCGAGGGTCAGGGCCGCATAGGCGACCGCAGCGCCGTGGTTGCCACCGGAAGCGGCCACCACGCCCACTTCCGGGAGGTCACGCAGCAGCAGGTTGGCGAAGGCGCCTCTGGCCTTGAACGACCCGCTGTGCTGGAGATATTCGAGTTTGAGCACCAGGGGCCCGGCAGGAAGCCCGAAATCCGCCCGGTCGATCCTGATCACCGGCGTCCGGCGCAGGTAGGGGCTGATCAGCGACCCGATGGAGCTGATGGCCTGGCGGTTGATCGTGGCGGCTATATCATCCGCGGCTGGCCGGGGTACCGGTGGCCAGCCAGCCGCTCGGGAGGTGTTCATGACTCAGCCAATCAGGGGCCGTCTTGTCACGGCAAGCCGGCCGTGATGAACACGCAGTGGCGCCCGGGGACACGTGCCGCCACGGGACCAAGGACCCTGCCCCGGCCTGGCGTTCTGGCGCACTCTGGCTGAGGAGGCGAAGCGCCGTGCACGTTGCCATCGTCTACGAGAGCATGTTCGGCAACACCCATGCGATCGCGAAGGCGATCGCGGAGGGTGCCCGGGCCGGCAATCCGGACGTGGAGGTCACGGTGCTCCCGGTCGCTGACGCCACACCAGCCGCGTTCAGCGGGACCGGTCTGCTCGTTGCCGGTGGGCCGACCCACATGCGCACCATGACTTCTGAACTGACCCGCAGGAAAGGGCTGGAAGAGGCGGTGGTGGTGCGGGGATGGGGACCGGGCCGGCCGAGCGAGGAAAGTGCCGGCGGGCCGGGCGTGCGGGAATGGCTGGGGAAGATGCCGTTAGCCCGCCGCGGGAGCCTCGCCGCAGCCTTCGGCACCCGCGATGGCTACCTGCTTGCTGGTGGCGCCGCGCACGCCATCGCGCGCTGGGCTCCAGTTCAACGGGTACGACCTGGTGGCGCCGCCGTATGGGTTCATCGTCTGGGGCACCGAAGGCCAGCTCCGGCGGGGCGAGACAGCCAAGGCCAGGGCGTGGGGTGCCCGGGTGGTGCGCTCGGCGCTCGCATGGCGGGCGATGGCAGGACCAACGACCCTGCACCGGGCCGGCCCCCGGGCGCAACCTGGAAGTAGGGGTGAGTCGTGATGGACGTCGCGATCGTGTACGAGAGCTTGTTCGGCAACACCCGTACGATCGCCGAGGCGATCGCGGACGGCGTCAAAGAGGCCAATCCGGCCGCCCGGGTGGCGCTCCTGCCGGTGGGCGATGCCAAAGCTGACCAGGTCCGGGAGGCCGGCCTGCTCATCGTTGGCGGGCCTACCCACATGCGGGGAATGACTTCTGGGGTGACCCGCCGGAAGGGGCTGGAGGCGGAGGAGAACACCGCTAAAGGCAAGGGCAGGGAGTTCAGGCCCGAACCAGGTGCGGAGGGTCCCGGAGTCCGGGACTGGTTCCAGGCCCTGCCCAAGGCGCCGTCGGGGACCTTGGCGGCCGCGTTCGACACCAGGGCCGGGTTCAAGCTCGCCGGAGGTGCGGCCAAGGGCATCGCCCGGCGGCTTCGCAGCCACGGTTACAAACTTGCCGTGCCGCCCGAAGGGTTCATCATCACCGACACCGAAGGGCCGCTGCGCGAGGGCGAGCCTGACCGCGCGCGGGCATGGGGTGCGGACCTGATGCGGCAGCCGGTTCATTCGTGATGCGTGCGGTATAACCGGCAGCGGCAGTGTTGGCGGTGGCAGGGGCACGGTAGCGTTTGGCCATGCCCGCTGAACCCATGCCCGGCGAGGACATGCCGATGTCACCTTCGCCCCGGCTGTGGCTGATGCGCAGTGCCGAGGTGATGGCCGTCGCCCTGCTCCTGGCTGGCATGGTGGGCGCGGCAGCCACATTAGTGGTCGGCCCCGGGGCGGGCGCGATCGCTGCCTCCGGTCTGGCCCTTTGTGCGCTGATAGTGCTGTGGTTCGTACGCAACCGCGTCCGCTCCTGGTCCTACCAGGAGCGGGATGAAGATCTGATTGTCGAGCGCGGGGTCCTGGTGCGCCGCCTGTCAGTGGTTCCCTATGGGCGCATGCAGTTCGTCGACGTGACCGCTGGCCCGGTCGGCCGTCTGTTCCGGCTCGCGACCGTGCGGTTGCACACGGCGGCCGCGGCGAGTGATGCCCGCATTCCGGGGCTTGAGCGGGAAGAAGCCGCACGCCTGCGGGACCGGCTGGCGGCACTTGGCGAAGCCAAGGCAGCCGGGCTGTGAGCGGCCAGGCTGCCGGGCCGGAGCCGGCCTGGTGCCGGCTGCACCCACTGTCACCGGTGGTGCGGTCCGGCCATGGCGTGCTCGCGGTGCTTGCGGTGGTCGGTGTCTCCAGTTCCACTGCCGCCGGTCACGGCTGGTTCGACCTGGCCATGCCCGTCGCCGCGGCGGGCGCCGCTGCTCTGGCCGCGGTGATCGGATGGCTGGTCACCCGGTGGCGGCTGGAGGGCCTGACGCTGCGCATCGAGACGGGACTGCTCCGCCGTGACTCACGGCAGTTGCCGGTCGCCCGCATCCAGGCGGTGGACGTGGTGCGCCCGTTCCTCGCCCGCGCGCTCGGCCTGGCCGAGTTGCGGGTCCGGCTGGCTGGCTCTGACGACGCGGATGGCCGCCTGGCCTACCTGACCGAACAGGCAGCCATGGACCTGCGGGCCCAGTTGCTGGCGGCCCATCATGGCCTGGACCCAGCCACCCCGGAGCCAGCCGAACGCATTGCCCTGACCGTACCCGCCGGGCGGCTGGCCGGCTCCGTGCTGCTGTCAACCTCAGGTGCCGCGTGTGTGGCTGTGATCGTGGGATTGATCCTGTCGGTGGTGTCGCCCATCGGCGTCGCGGCCGTGGCCGGGACCCTGGGGTGGTGGCTGGTCAGCTTTGTCCCGCTGGCCTGGCGGCGGGTGTCCGCGCAGTACGGCTTCACCGTGGCGCAGTCGCCGGACGGCATCCGCATCCGGCGCGGGCTGCTTGGCACGGTGGCCGAGACCATCCCGGTGCCGAGGGTGCAGGCGATGCGGATGGTAGAGCCGCTGCTGTGGCGGCCGATGGGCTGGTGCCGGCTGGAGGTCGACGTGGCAGGCTCTCCCGGGCGGGACAGCGCTGATGGTGGCGGCCGGATGCGGAAGGCGCTACTGCCGGTAGGCCACCCGGACGAGGCCGCTTTCCTGCTGCGGATGGTGGCCGGCAGTGCGGCGCCGGCGTTGAGCCGTCCGCCGCGCCGGGCTTGCTGGAAGGCGCCGCTGAGTTACCACAACCTGGCGGCTGGTCATGACGGAATGGTGGCGGTGTCGGTGACCGGCCGGCTCAGGAGGGTCACCACCTGGGTGCCGCTGGCGAAAGCGCAGAGCGTGCGGCTGGTGCAGGGGCCGCTCCAGCGGCGGCTGGCGCTGGCCACGGTGCACCTCGACGCGGCGGGGCAGGTCCGGGCCGAGTTCCGGGAGCGCCCGCAGGCGCAGGCCAGGCTGCTGGTCCACGAGCTTGCCGCACTCAGCCGGAACGCCAGGCGCCAGGGCGTGGTCGTTCAGGCCGCGAGTGTCGCGTCGCCGGTGAACGCCGCCCAGAGCGAGGCGTAGCTGCCGGCGGCCGTGAGCAGTTCATCGTGGGTCCCTGTCTCGGCGATCCGGCCGTCTTCGATCACCACGATCCGGTCGGCGCGGGCGGCCGTCGTGAGCCGGTGGGCGACGACCAGTGTGGTGCGGCGCGCCGCGAGCTGCTGGGCGGCCCGGCTGACGGCGGCCTCGGTGGCCAGGTCGAGAGCGGCGGTCGCCTCGTCCAGCAGCAGGATGTCGGGATC
>DPMS01000592.1 GCA_003541285.1 Actinomycetota bacterium | reverse complement strand
GATCAGGCTCAATCAACCTGGATGGCAGAACCCGCAGATAGCCCAGACACGCTGGCAATAGCTCAGATTCGTCGACACAGGACAGCCTGCCATCCACCTCCTCCCGCCTTCTCTGCCTCGCCGGTCCTGTCCAGTTGAAGTCCGCGAGGAGCTGCCCTCTGAAGTGGGGTTCGCAGGGTAGGTCTGGACGCCTGGGCGGACTGGTGTACAGATTAGGCTGCAGTTCCGGCGATCGCTGGCCGCCGCGAGAGCTCTGCTCGCAGCGGTCAGGGAGCGGCATCGGTCTGTTGAGGTGAGCGATGAACGATGCGGGCAGCGTGTTGCTGTCGGTCTGTGCTGAGGCCCGGCAGTTGGTGGCCCCCGACTATGCCGTGCTGGACGGGGTGATCGAGCACACCGCGGGATCCAAGGCGGAGGCGGTGCGGTCGGTCACGGCCAGCGTGGATCGCCTGACCGCTGACCTGGCTGCCCTGGGCGCAGTGCCGTTCGATGAAGGCACAGGCCGCAGTCCACTGACCTGGTCGGCACATTCCTCAACGACACGTGAGGAGCGCTACCACGATAAGGAAACCGGGCGCCTGGAGCGGACCGGGCAGGTGACCGCCACGGTGGCGCTGCGGGTTACCGTCCGGGACCTGGACAGACTGGGTGATCTTGGCGGCGTGCTGGCGGCTCACCCGAGCCTGAACGTGCAGGCCGTGACGTGGGAGGTTGGCTGGGACAACCCGGCGTGGCCGCAGGTCCGCGCCGCCGCGGTCGGCGCCGCGGTCGGCAAGGCCCGTGACTACGCCGCTGCGCTCGGTGCCACGGTGCGGCACGTCGAGCACATCGCCGACACCGGGCTGCTTGGCGGCGACACCGCGGGATACCAGCCGGGGTCCAGGGCGTTGCGGGCCATGAGCGCCAGCGCTGAAGGGCCAGGGACACCGGCGCTGAATCCCGTGCCCCAGGAACTCATCGCCACCATCGAGGCTCGCTTCCGCACCACCGAAGTCTCCCTCCCCAGCACTTAAGGCCATACCTGGCTGTTTGGCGCCGATGACGAGGTCGCGCGGCGGCGCGCGGAATCCGTGCCCCGCCGCGCGTCAGGGTGCCGGCCCGGGACGGCGGGCTCGTTCCCTGGCGGGTCCTTCGGCGCCCGCGCCGAGCAGCGAGCGGGTGAGTGCCTGGTGCTCGGAGTTCATCTCGGCGAGCACATCGGCGAAGTGCGCGCCGCGCAGGACGGGCGGGTGCTCGCCGGCCCGCAGCGACGCCAGCACGGTCCGCCTGATCATCTCCTTGATGAAGGAGGCGGTGACCCCCTCGGTGCCCGTCACCACCGGCCCGAGGTCGGCGTCCACGGTCAGGCCCCTGGCGTATACGCGGAGCAGCCGCTCCCGGCAGCGCGCATCCGGGCGGGGGATCTCGACCGCCAGGTCCACCCGGCCCGGGCGGTCCGCCAGCGCGGTTTCCAGGATGTCGGCCCGGTTGGTGGTCAGCACGAACGTGACGTCGGCGTCGGCGCCAACCCCGTCCATCGCATCCAGCAGCGAGAACAGCAGCGGGTTCCCGCCGGGGCTGTAGTCCCGGTCGGTGGCGACCAGATCGACGTCCTCGAGCACGACCATCGACGGCTGCAACCGCCGGGCCAGCGCCGCGGCCTGGTCGATGAACCTGATGGACCGGCCGGTGAGCAAGATGACGGTGAGGCCGGCCAGGCGGCCGGTCAGGTACCGGACGGTATGGGTCTTGCCCGTCCCCGGCGGGCCGTGCAGCAGCAGGCCACGCTTGAGGTGCTGGCCGGCGCCGAGCAGTTCGGCGGACCAGTCGGCGACGCCGATGATGTGCCGCTCGATGTGCTCGAGCATCCCACCGGGCAGCACGACATCGGTGGCGGTCACCGCAGGCCGGGGCAGGAACGTGACCAGCTCGTTTCCGTGATGCTCGCTCTCGGCGAAGCTGAGCACCTGGCCGCGGAACACGTCATGCGCCCGCATCAGCCGCTCGATCTCGCCGCGCGCCGCGGTCGCCGCCTCCCGGTCCGCCGCCAGCACCTCCAGGATGCAAAACGGCGGGCCGAACCGGCTTTCGTCGCGGATGCCGATCACGACCGGGGCGCCGGCCGGCGCCGCCGCGGCAACCAGGCCCAGCGTCACCACCTCCGTGTTCTCATCCGGACCGATGGCGGCGGTCCCGTAGCTCGCGGCGCCGACCCCTGCACCGCCCCCGGCCGCACTGTCACGGACCATGACCCGGGCCAGGCCAGGCGGCCCGGCCCGGACGATCATGCCGACGTGCCCGGGCACGCTGAGCAGCGACAGCATGTCCTCGTGCGGGCGGTGACCGCCCCCAGCCGGGCCGAACCATTGCGCGCCAGCGGCATGCGCCGCCAGGTACGCATCGACGCCACGCTGGACATTCACCTGCTCCCAGCTCGGGAACCTCTCCGAAACCAGCACCACCTCGGTCAGCTCGCAGCCAAGATGCCCGGTGACCCGCAGCGCCAGCCCGGAGGTGCCCGCCTCCTCACCCAGCGTCCGTGCCGCCAGCTCAACCAGCTGGCGCATGCCACGCGCCAGCCCCCTGAGGTCTTCACCGTCAGGAACGGGCGGCACGGGCGGGGGCGGTGGGGTGCTCACCCGGCCAACAATGCCCCAGGCGCGGACGCAGTGCCAAGGGGGAGTGACAGCACTCCGCCCAAATGCCCCTGTGTCCCGTGACAGATAAGTCGGCCCGCCGTGGTGGCTGACCTGGGCGGGCCTGATTGAGTGGCAAACGATCAACGGTTCGATTGCCAGCCAAGCTGGCCCGCTGGTGCGTTCGGGCGGGCTTGTGCCAGTTGATCCGGCCGGTCCCCTGGTGAGGCGCCGTAGCCGGATTCCGTCCTGTGGCGTGGCCTGATCAGAAGTCGACGAAGTGGTCGAAGGGCCGGGTGTCAGGTGTGGTGCTTGTGCGGAAGACGGCCCAGTGGTGGCGGTCCTCGGCGGTCGAGACCTCTTCCAGCGCCCAGCCGAGATTGGTCAGGAAGAAGGATGCCGCGCGAGCGATGGCCGGCAGGTGGTAGTCGTCGAGGAACACGATTCCACCCGGGTGCAGCAGGCGCCCGAGGTAGGCCAGGTCGAGGAATACCGCGTCGAATCGGTGGTTGCCGTCCACGACGGCAAGGTCGAACCGGTGGCCTTCGCTGAGGAAGCGGGGCAGCGTGATCTGCGATTCCTCGGCGTGGTGCTCCACCAGGCTGGAGACACCTGCTTCCTCCAGGAACTGGAGGCCGCAATTGGCGAACCGGGTGTCCTGGTTCGGGTCGATGACGATGTGGCGGGATTCCGGGCCGCCGTTGGCGAGCAGTCCTTCGCAGGTGAACAGCGCCGAGATGCCGTAGCCGAGGCCTATCTCGATCGTGCGGGCCGCGTTTTCCCGGATCACCCAGGACCTGATCGCCGCGCCTTCGGCAGCGCCAACCGCGACCGGAAACAGGCAATGGGTCGTGCCGTCCCGGTGGGCGACTACTGTGCCGTCCCCGATCAGCCGGTCGAGGACCTGGTGAACCCGGCGGAGGGTGATCTCGCGGTCAGGCTGCCTTGCCGCTGTCACATGATCAGCCTGGCACGGTGGCGCCCGATTGGGACCAGCGATCAGCAGGAGCCGGGACTGCAGGCAGACCGGGCCAGATCTCCTGGCAACGACACGCGAACGGGCCCGATTCGATGTCAACGGGCCGACTTATCTGGCAGAGGACACTCAGGCGCGCTGGCAATGCCTCAACATCGCTGGCACAGGTGTCCTGTGCCAGCGACTCTGAGCCACGGCCAGGCTGCTGACGTGGGGTGGCTCAGTATCAGTGGCAAGGCCTTGTGCAGTTGCGGGCGCTCGCCTGCCAGTGGATTTGAGCCATTTCGCCGTCGGGTCGCCGCGCATCGCGCCGCGTGAGCAGTACCGCGGGGTCTTTTGCTCCCTTCTGCCTGAGTAGGGCGGTGCCGCCGCCGTGCTGGACGCACCACCGGTGATGGGGTTCCCTGTCCTTCACTGGATTTGCTGGCCGCCGTTGGCGAGTTCGGTTCCGAGTGGTGTCTGCTGGTAGAGGACGGCGTGGCGGTGGCGTCGGCGGGTGATTAGCCGTGCGTGATGCAGGACGGCCAGGTGTTCGGACACGGTGCTGGGCGCGAGTTCGTGCCGCCGGGCCAGGGTGTGGGTGGAGGCTGGTTCGGCGAGTGATTCCAGCAGGGCGGCCCGGGTCCGGCCGAGCAGGTGGCCGAGCGCTTCGGAGTGAATGGTGGGGGCTGGCTGCCAGAGCTCGGCGATTCCCCGGGCCGGGTAGATGAGCGTTGGCCGCGCGGGCGGATCGGTGACGGCTGCCAGCCCGGGCCAGGCGAACACGCTGGGCATGAGCAGCAGTCCGGCGCCGTGGAGCTGGTGCCGCTCGGTGGTGGGCGCGTCGATGATGAGGGTGCGGCCGGTCCAGCGGGCTTTGGGATGCAGTTCGCTGAGGACACGTTCTAGCCCGTAGTCGCCCAGCACTTGCGTCCGGTACAGCGTGTCGGCCTGGAGCAGGTCGCGCAGGCGGGGCCAGTGCGGCGCGATCAGCAGCTGCCAGCATTGCTCCAGCCGGTCGGCGAGCATGGTTCGGGTTGTCAGCGGGTCATCCAGCAGCCGCCAGGCTGCCTTGGGCGCGGGGTCCCCGGAACGCTGGGTCAGTGAATGTCTCAGTTCCCGGGCCACCTGGTCTGGCGGTGTCGCGCGGACTTGGGCGAGCTGGCCGGCGATGTCGGTTCCGGGCCCGCCCGGGGCGGGGCTGAGGAAGTCTGGGGTCCATCCGCTGCGAGGCGACAGCACCAGCAGTGGCCGTAGGTCGAGGCGGTCTAGGTCCGTCCGCACCGCATCGAGCCAGGGCAGGTGGTATGTGCGGCGTTGCGGTTCGAGGACGACCCGCAGTGCCGCCATCGTTTCCCACAGCGGCGAGATCGCGAACCGGACCCGCGCCGGATCGTCGCGTCCGAAGACCAGGACCAGGCTCACCGTGACATTCCCTGCATTTATTCGGCCGGTGCCGAATACCTGGTTCCCGATCGTAGCGCCGCGCAGCGTGGATGCCATGACCAGTTCCACCGCACAGGAACAGGACGAGGCGGCCCAGCATCGGGGCTCGCAGGGTCGCCGGGCCAGGTACCGCGATGTGCTCAGCGCCGCCGAGTTCCGGGCGATCTTCGCCGCCAATATCGTGTCGATGCTTGGGAACGTGGTGGCGGCGGTCGCGCTGACCGTCCTGGTCTACCAGCAGACCCGCTCCCCGTCGCTGGCAGCATCGGTGATGGCGCTGTCGTTCTTGCCCTACCTGATCGGCGGCGCGCTGCTGGGCGCTGCCGCAGACCGGCTGCCTGCGCGCCGGGTGCTGGTTGCCTGCGACCTGGCCAGCGCGGCGCTGATCGGGTGCATGATCATTCCGGGCATGCCGCTGCCCGCGCTGCTCGCGCTGTTGTCCGCCACCGGGCTGCTTTCCCCGGTCTACCAGGGCGCCCGTTCCGCCGTGCTGCCCGAGGTGCTGCCCCCCGGCCCCCGCTATGTCCTTGGCCGGGCACTGATGCGGATGGTGGCCCAGTCGGCCCAGATCGTGGGCTACGGCGCGGGCGGCCTGCTGCTCGCGATCTTGTCCCCACGCGGCGCGCTCCTGGCCGACGCATTGTCGTTCGCCGCCTCCGGCCTGGTGCTGCGCTTCGGCATCACCGCCCGGCCTGCGTCTGCCACCCGCCGCGGATCGATGGCCCGCGACTCCCTGACCGGGATCTGGAAGGTGTTCGCCCACCGGCCGACCAGGCGGATCTTGCTGTTCAGCTGGCTCGTGCCCGCGTGCATAGTCGCCCCCGAGGCCCTTGCGGCCCCCTATGCCACCCACATCGGCCAGCCCGCCCGGGCCGCAGGCTTCCTGCTGATGGGAATCCCGCTCGGGACCGTGGCCGCCGACGTCCTCGCCGCCCGGCTGCTGCCCTCCCGGCTGCAGCGGCGCATCATCATCCCGGCCGCCCTGCTGCCGGCCGCCCCGCTGGCCGCCTTCGCCACCAGCCCCGGCCTCGCCCTGGCCGTCGGGCTGCTGGTAATCGCCGGGCTCGGCAACGCCTGGACCGCCGGGATCGACGGCCTGCTCATCGACACCGCACCAGCGAGCCTGCGCAACCGCGCTCTCGCCCTCGCCGGTGCCGGGATCATGTTCACCCAAGGCGCAGGATTCGCGCTGTGGGGCATCGTCGGCCAGTACCTCCCACCCACCGCCGCCATCCCCCTGGCCGCAGCTGCCGGCGCGCTCGCCACCACCATCTTGCGACCACAGCGGCCACTCAGGCTGAGTTAATCCTCCTGACTGGTCTTCCCCGTCCCCCTGATAGCTGCCGCCGGGTGGCCGCTGGCCCGGTGCCTCACGATGCCGCACCGTGGCTGGTGTCGTACGGCCGGAAGCTGTGTGCAGAGAGCCGGATGATGTCGGGGCCCAGAGGAACACCCTCGATGGCTCAACTCAGATGGCAGAAACCCGCAGCTCCGGCATGCTGGCAATAGCTCAGGTTCGTTGGCAGAGGACAACAGGACACCCGGACCTTGCAAGATCACTTGCAACCTGGCCCTGGACTCTGCAACCTTCGCCTGCACGCGACATTCCTGCTCGCCTTCGGCCTGCCCGATCCTGCATCATCTTGA
>DPMS01000590.1 GCA_003541285.1 Actinomycetota bacterium | reverse complement strand
AGGTAGAACGAGTGCACCAGGCGGTGGAAGGTCTCTTCGCCACCCACGGCGTGGAAGAAGCTGGCAGGTTCGGTCGTCGCGTTCATGCTGGCGTCCAGGGTAGTTGCTCGGCTGGGCCCGGTGGCACGGACGTTGCCTGAGGGTCACAGTTCCGTTGCCTGCTCTGCCTCTGCTGCTGCTGCGCTGGATATGCCATGCGTGTAGGTAACTGCACAATCGCGAAGAGTGTGCCGCAGCTTGCCAGGCCGATTTCGCAGACTCCGATTCTCACTCAGCGATGCTCAAGTTACATTGAGTAAATCACTACCCGGTCGGGGGACGGGCCATCGCCCAGAGGGAGGACCGGGATGCACGGACACGTGGAGGCGGTGACGGCGGCTCCGGCAGGACGCGAGCGACCGCCGCTCGCGGCGGCCCAGGAAGCTGAGCCGCAGTCCAGGCCGGGCGTTGCGGACCCGCTGGGGTGGCAGGACGGGAATACCGGGCACGATACGCGGTCAGAGATCAGCCTTGCCCGGGAGATCCGGGCGCATGGCCAGGTGGCGGGGCTTGAGCCAGCCCAGATTGCGGCGGAGATCCACGGCAGATGCGGCCCGGTGGCCGGTACCACCTGGATCCGGGCCCACCGGCTGGCGCTGGGCATCTCACTCGCCGATGTGGCGGCACAGGTCCGGGCCTGGTACTTCAGCGAGGGCCGGGCAGTGCCAAGGTTCAGTGAGACGCTCCTGTCCGCCTATGAGAGCGGGCAGAAACGCCCTGGCCCGGAGTACCTGCACTACCTGTGCGCCGTCTACCGTGCCGATCCGCCTGATCTGGGCTACCCCGATCCGTGCTTCTGCGGCCGGGGGCACCGCGAAGGCAGGATGGCCGCCGATGCCCGCTCCTCCCTCCCGCGCCCGGCCGCCGTCCGCACACAGGCCGGCCCGGGGGCGGGCAGGCCCGGCCCCGGGCCCCGCGGCGCTCGCGCAGCCGGGCTGCGCCTGGCCGGCGGCGAGCCCCGCGAGCCCGGCGGGGCAAGCCTGGCGGTGACTTTCGATACTGATCCCGAGGACGACGATGACGTGCTCCGGCGCACCCTGCTGCGGCTCATCGCCGATGCCGGGGCAGCGGTCGATGGCCAGTTCTTCGGCGCGGTCGATCGCATCCGCCGCCGGATGGATGATGCCCTGGTCGGCGGAACCGTTTCGGCGATCATGCTTGACGAGTGGGAGGAGGCGACGGTCAGCTACGGCAGGCAGTACATGACCGGGCCGCCGCTGCGCCTGCTGTGTGATGTGCTGCTGGACTTCGGTGACGTCCGCCGGATGTGCGAGCAGCGCCAGCTGCTGGAATTCAAGGAGCGGCTCTGCCGGCTCGCCGGCCGGCTCGCCGGGCTGGCCGGGATGATCATGATCAACGTCGGCGACCAGCGGCTGGCGCGGTCGTTCTTCCGCACCGCGCGCACCGCTGCGGACGAGACCGGGGACCGGCATCTGCGGGCCTGGGTGGCCGTGCGTGAGGCGCTCGTCCCGCTCTACTACGGCGACCCGGTGGAGGCCTCCGCGCTCGCCCGGGCCGGGGCGGGGCTGGCGGGGCGTAATCCGTGTGTCGCCGGGGTGATGGCGCCCGTCCTGGAGGCACGGTCGATGGCCCGGGTGGCGGCCCGCCGCGATGACAAGGGCCGGCAGGTGGCCAGCCGGGCCACGAGCATGCTCAACCAGGCGCACGAGGCGCTGGGCCGCCTGCCGTCCGCCGAGCGCTGCGACACCGCGTTCGGGTACACCGAGCGCCAGTTGCTGTTCCATGAAGGAGACACCCGGGTCATGCTTGGCGACCACCGGGGTGCGGAGAAGGCTTTCACATGGTCGCTGGAGCTGTACGCACCCGATGAGATCCTCGACCGGTCATTGGTTGCCCTCGGCCTCGCCAGGTGCAGGCTGGAAGCGGACGAGCCGGAAGAAGCCCTGCGCCTCAGCCGCGACACCGTGCTTGGTGTACCGCGCGCCCACCGGTCGGAGATCATGGTGCGGATGGCGCGGTCACTGGGGGAGTCGGTGGCCTGCCGGCACGGTGATGCCCCGGCCCTTCGCGAGTACCGTGAGGCGCTGATCAGCGGCTGATACGGGCCCGGTGAGCCTGCCCGGTCAGCCGCCTGGCGGGCCCAGGCCGGTGTGCAGGGCGAGGAGGGCCAGTGTGCCCGCTGACAGCGCGACGGACCGGCTCACAGCGCGCGGCCCGCGGCCCACCTGGGACTCCCGCCGCAGCAGGATCGGCCGGGCGGGCGGTCCGGCCGCGGTGGCGTGCTGCGGTGAGGGCGGCGCCGGCGAGCAGGCCACCGTTGGATCCGCCGGAGATGGCGAGCTGGCCGGGAGTGGTCCAGCCATCCCCGATGAGCTTGGCCACGGCCGCGTGGAAGCCGTCGAGGACACGCAGCATGTGCTCGCGCATCCCGGCCCGGTGCCAGCTCTCGCCCGGCGGTGGTACCGGGCCTCGCCGGCGGGCGGGCAGCCGGCGCGCCGGGGGTAGGCAGGTCCGGTCCGGACGGCACTTTACGGCCCGGTGGCACATATGCCGCAGTCCGTGTGGCTGGTACCCGCGGGGTGCTAGGCCCCTGGGGTGGCCTCCGATTAGGCTGTGCTTGGCATTGCACACCAGGCGGGAGGCGGGCGTGCGACGGGTACTGCTGCTCAACGTGACGTATGAGCCGCTGACCACGGTGGGCTTGCGCCGTGCGGTGTGCCTGGTGCTCGGGGACAAGGCAGAGGTGGTGCACGACGACGCTGGCGGGAGCATGCTGCGTTCCACCTCGGTGATGCTCGCCATGCCATCGGTGATCCGGCTGCGCCGTTATGTCCGCGTTCCCTATCGCAGCCGGGTGCCGCTGACCCGGGGTGCCCTCATGCGCCGGGACAACTACCTGTGCGC
>DPMS01000332.1 GCA_003541285.1 Actinomycetota bacterium | reverse complement strand
CGGGCAGCGCCGGCCGGGCGCGGGCCCGCGGAGCACGCCGCGGCGCCGGACCACGCAGGGCGGCACGGGCCGGCCCGCCCGCCGAGCGGGGAGATGGGGTGGGCCAGCTTGTCCTGCGCGAAGCGGCCGAAGCCCGGGTTGAGCGCGGCCAGGAACTCCGGCGCGGGATAGTGGCCGTCCTGCCAGATGCCCTTGTAGCCGGCGGTGCAGGCGTTGCGGGTCTCGGTGCCGCACAACTGCCAGATGATCCAGTCGGCCGCCTCGATCCAGCGGTCGGCCAGGGCGTAGATCTCCGGATCCTCCTCCAGCACCTGCAGCGCCTTCGCGTACTGCCACTCCGAGGAGATCTTCCCGCCGTAGCGGGCGATCCAGGGCTCCCCGCGCTGGTGCGCGAGGGCGTTGATCCGGTCCGCCTGCGGCTGAGCCGCGTGGTGTTTCCACAGCTTCGGGTACGCGTGCGGGCGCCCGGCTCGGCCCGGCAACTGGCACAGCGGGGTCCCGTCGCTGGTCACCGGCAACGGCGTGGACGCGGTGAAGTCGGTGCCGATGCCGATCACGCTCGCTGCGTCCACCCCCGCGGCGGTCACCGCGGCTGGCACCGCGGTGCGCAGCACGTCCAGGTAGTCCTGCGGATCCTGGAGCGCCCAGTCCGGCGGCAGCGGCTCACCGGTGGCGGCCAGCGTGGCGTCCATGACGCCATGGCGGTACTCGTGGACAGCGCTGCCAAGTTCCGCCCCATCGGCGGCCCGGACCACCACGGCGCGCCCGGACAGCGTCCCGAAATCCACCCCGATGACGCAGGCGTTCTGGTCCTGAGCGTTAGCAGCCATGCCCGTCCACCCTGTGCTCGCCCGGGCCGCCCGAATGGCGGGCCGCCAGCGCACCGTCCCGTGCCGGTATGCCCGGGTCCCAATCTAGTCGGCACCAGTGCGGCCGTGGGAGACCGGTGCGGGCGCACGGTGTGCCCTGGCCAGGACGGCCCTGGTCAGAACCGGGATCCGCCGGGCGGGCCGGTGCCGCCAGGACAGCCCGGGTCAGAACTCGAATCCGCCGGGGCGGCTGTTACGGTCGGCGATCAGGCCGGCCAGCGTGGCGAGCGCGATCTCGGCGGGGGTGTGGGAGCCGATGTTCAGCCCGACCGGGCGGTGCACCCGGCCGATCTCAGTGTCGGGCACCCCGAGCGCGGCCAGCGCCGGGACGTGGGGGGCCGGATGCCGGGGGTTGCCCAGGATCCCCACCCACCGGGCCGGGCTGGCCAGCGCGTCACGCAGCAGTGGGCCGAGTTCGGGCCGGTGGTGGTCGGTCACCACGACGTCGGTGGTGTGGTCAAGGTACCCATCGAGGCTGCTGGCCACCGCGACGCCCGTCTCGTCCGGATGGGCGCGGCCCGGGTCGGGGTCCACCAGGACCGGCCGGAACCCGGCGTCGGCGGCGTACCGGAGCAGGTAGCCGGCGACCGGGGAGGCGAAGACCGCGACCAGGGTGCGGGAGACCACCGGGGCCGGGGCCGTGCCATGGGCGACGTCGCAGGCGGGATCGGGATCTGGGGGCAGGTCAGCGAGGCCGCTGGCGGAGCCGGGGAAGCTGTGCTGGTCGGTCATGGCTGCGAGCTTGCCACGCGCCGGCGCCGCCGTCGACGCCCGGACGCGAAGAGTAGAGTAATGGCTACTAAGTGTGATGAACGGTGCAAGGGGGAGGCGTGAGCCGCGACCGTCCCGAGCCTGCTCACGGCCACGGCCACGGCCACGGCAGCCGGCCCGGGCAGGAGCCGGCCCGGTCGCGGCGACCCGCTTCGATGATCCAGCGGCTCTGGCGAGCCCTGGCAGCGTTCATCCTCCTGCTCACCGGTGCTGGCGCGCTCATCTACTTCGGCCTCCAGCGGCAGGACCAGACGATCCATCTGGTGGTCAGGCGGCTCCAGCCGCTGGAGGCGGCCAACCTGCGGGTGCGGTCTGATTTCTCCACCTCGCAGGCGATCCTGCAGGCTTACATCCTCACCGGTGAGACCCGTCTTATCAGCTACTACGAATCTGCCCGCCGTGACTTCACGGCCGCGGTGGCGCGCGCCCACGGGCTGGCCACCGGCAGCGCCCGCAGCAACATCGCGCTCCAGCGGCTGGAGGCCATCCGCTGGTACGGCTACGCCGACAAGATGCAGCTGCTGGTGCCCGGAAGTGCCAGCCTGGTCCGGCTGGCCAACGAGAGTTTTGGCAGCGCGAGCACGTTCTACCTGGCGAACCAGGCCCTGCACGATCGGCTGGCGGCCCAGACCTCGGTGGCGATCAGCACCGGGCAGCGGGATCTCGACACGGCGGTGGCCTGGAGTGCAGGCCTGGCCGGCCTCGCTCTGCTGCTCGGGCTGGCGGCCGCGGCCGGCACGGTACGTGGCATAACCCGGCCGCTGGCCGGGCTCACCGGCACCATGCGCAGGCTCAGCGCGGGCGATCACACGGCCCGTGCCGGGCTGATGGGGGCCGCTGAGACCAGGCAGGTGGCCCTCTCCCTCAACGAACTGGCCGACGAGAGCGACCGGTTGCGGGCGGAGGAAGCAGAGACGGGCAGGCTGCTCGCGGCGACGCGGGCGGGCGGCATCCGCATCCGCGAGCACCTGCGCGCCGATGAGGTCATCAGTGAGGCCCGGCAGGTCCTGGAGGAGATCATCGACGCGGACGCCGTCTACCTGCATCTGGTCGGGGCCGGAGGCGGGCTGGCCCCCCCGGTCGGCCATGAGAAGGGCTGGCTGTTCCAGGACGATTTCGCCCGGGACTTTCCCGGCGCGGCCCTGGATTCGCTGCGTGAGAGATTCGCGGCCCATGCCAATCTGGTGATCCAGGATGTGCAGGGACCAGCCGGTGACTCGATCACGCCCGGGATCCGGGGACCACTGCGGCGGGCAGGCGTGATGGCGCTGCTGCTCATCCCGTTCGGGGTGAATTCCGACCTGCTCGGGTTCGTCGTCGCCGTCCGCCTGCATGCCGGTCACCCGTGGACCCCGGCCGAGGCCGCCGCGGCCGAGTGGATCGCCACCGACCTGGGCCGGGGGCTGCATCATGCCCGGCTGTATGAGGCAGAGAACCGCCTGGTCGCAGAGCTGAAGGCGGTTGACCAGACGAAGTCGGACTTCCTGGCGACGGTCTCGCATGAGCTGCGCACGCCGCTGACCAGCATCGCCGGATACCTCGAAATCATGCGTGACCTGGATGCCGGGCCGCTGACCGCGGCGCAGGCCCGGATGCTGGAAACGGTGGACCGCAACACAGCCCGGCTGCGGCACCTGATCGAGGACGTGCTCACCCTGTCGAGGATCGAGTCGGGTGCCTTCAAAACGGCCATGATGCCGGTCGACCTGTCGGACGTGATCAGCGCGGCGGTATCCGCGCTGCGTCCCGCCGCGGCACGTAAGGAGGTGTCGCTCTCCCTCTCCTATGCGGGATCGGGCAGCAACCTGCTAGTGGCAGGGGATCCCGGCCAGCTCGACCGGGTGCTGACCAGCCTGCTGTCCAACGCGGTGAAGTTCACACCCGAGCAGGGCGAGATTCACGTGTCGGTGAAGACCGCGGGCCACATGGTGGAGATCGGGGTCAGCGATACCGGCCTCGGCATTCCCGCACGGGATCAGGCTGAGCTGTTCACCCGGTTCTTCCGTGCCTCCAATGCCGTCCATCGCTCCATTCCCGGCACCGGCCTGGGGCTGGCCATCGTGCGGACGATCATCGACAACCATGGCGGCGAGATCGCCGTTCAGTCACAGGAGGGAAAGGGCACCACGGTCACGGTGCGGATACCGCGGCTGGGATTCAGGGGGGACACCGATTCGCGGCAGCCGATGGCGGAGGGGGAACCCCCGGAGCCGCAGTGGCAGCCGGGGCGCGGCGGGCATGGTGGCCCGGGCCAGCCCGGGGTCACCAGCGGCACCGCCCACCGGAACGAGCGTGGATGGGCATGAGGCCGCACCGTTCGCTACTGAGCCAGCTCCTCATCGTCTTCCCGGTGTTCGCGGTCCTGGTCGCGATAGCCGCCATCTTCGGCTACGCCGGGGTGGCCCAGGCGGTCAACCATTCACCCCGGAGCAGGGCCATGTGCAGCTGACGGCGTCAGCCGAGGGCGGGTCGGCGGTAGTCCGGATCTCCGACAGCGGCATCGGCATCCCGGAACAGGAGCAGGGCGAGCTCTTCAGCCGCTTCTATCGTGCGTCGAACGCCCGGGCACAGGCCATCCCGGGCACCGGGCTCGGGCTGCCCATCGTGCGTACCATCGTTGCCAATCACAACGGCGAGGTTCAGCTGCAATCCCAGCAGGACGCGGGCACCGTGGTCACAGTGCGGCTCCCGTTGCTGGCTGCCCGCGGCTGGCCCGCTCTCCGCCGGGTACGTCCCCTGGCTGGCCCGCTCTCCGCCGGGCTGCCACGTCACTGCCCCTGGCGCCCGGAGCAGGTATCACGCGACTCGATGACGGGCACCCGGCACCGGCCTGAGCGTGTCCCTGGCCGCCCTGCCTCCGCATCGCCCGCCATGATGTGACAATGAGGGTGTGACCTTGAGCCTTGCGGAGATTCGCGCCGTACCCAAGGTGCTGCTGCATGACCACCTGGACGGCGGGCTGCGGCCGGCGACGGTCATCGACCTGGCACGCGAGTGCGGTTATGACCGGCTGCCCAGCCACGATGTGGAGGAGCTCACCAGCTGGCTGCGCCGCGGTGCGAGCCGTGGTCACCTCAACCTGTATCTGGACGCGTTCCAGCACACGGTGGCGGTCATGCAGACCCCGGAGGCACTGACCCGGGTGGCCGCCGAATGCGCGGAAGACCTCGCGGCTGACGGGGTGGTCTACGCCGAGGTCCGGTTCGCCCCGGAATTGCACGTGGCCGCGGGGCTTACCCCCGACGAAGTCGTGGCCGCCGTGCTGGAGGGGTTCCGGATCGGCAGTGCCGGGCGCGGCATCACGGTGTACGCGCTGCTCACCGCGATGCGGACGGCTGCCAGATCGCTGGAGATCGCGGAACTGGCGGTCCGCCACCGGGACGAGGGCGTGGTGGGGTTCGACATCGCCGGGGCCGAGGCGGGCAGCCCGCCCAGCCGGCATCTCGACGCATTCCAGTTCGTGGCCCGGGAGAACTTCCACATCACCATCCACGCCGGGGAAGGTTTTGGGCTTCCGTCCATCTGGGAGGCGCTGCAATGGTGCGGCGCGGAACGCCTGGGCCACGGGGTCAGGATCGTGGATGACATCCAGATCTCGGCCGGGGGCACCGCCACACTGGGCCGCCTGGCGAGCTACGTGCGGGACCGGCGGATCCCGCTGGAAATGTGCCCGACCTCCAATGTCCAGACCGGGGCGGCCACCTCCATCGATGCCCACCCGATGCGGCTGCTGCGTCAGCTGTCGTTCCGGGTCACGGTGAACACCGACAACCGGCTGATGAGCGGGGTCACCCTGTCATCGGAGTTCCAGCTCCTGTCGGAGGCGTTCGGGTATGGCTGGCGGGACCTCGAATGGCTCACGATCAACGCGATGAAGAGTGCCTTCGCGCATTTCGACGAGCGCCTGCGGATCATCGACACCGTGATCAAGCCGGGGTTCGCGACCGCGCGGGCGGCTAGTGACGCCGTGGTGAGGATGGCCGGCCCGGGGACGTAGCGGACCGGGACCGGAATTGCGTCTGCCTGAAGTTCCTGACCCCGGAGGGCTGCCATGGGTAACCGGCTCCTGCGAGCCCCGCTGCCAGCGGCGCTGACCTGTCTGGCCGTCGTCGGTGCCAGTGCCGTCACCGGCTGCAAGGTAGTGGTCTCCGGGCCGGCCCCGGCGGCACCGGCTGCCCAGGCCACAGGCCATGCCACCGTCGTGGCCACGTCGGCCCCGGCGTCCTCGCCCCTGCCGGGTGGCCACCGTCACGGGCGGCTTGCCCGGATCGCGGACGAGGGCCGGGTCACCTACTCGGTCCAGCTCACGCGGTGCCAGGCCCGGGCGGGCGGGCAGCTGCCCGACCCGCGGTGCACGCCGGGCAGCGTCGACCCGGCGGTCAACCAGGCCAACATCGGATCGACCATCTGCCGGTCCGGCTACACCGGGAAGGTCCGCCCGCCGGAGTCGGAAACCAGCCGCGCCAAGTTCGGCGTCGCCTACCCCGCTTACCGGATCCCGGACGGCGCGAGGAGCGAACTCGACCACCTGGTCTCGCTGGAACTGGGCGGGAGCAACGACATCACCAACCTGTGGCCAGAGGTGGGCTCGGTCCCCAACCCGAAGGACAAAGTCGAGAACGCGCTGAACCGGGCAGTGTGCGGCGGCCGGGTATCGCTCGCCGCGGCACAGCGGGCCATCGCCACCAACTGGATGACCGCGGAGACGCAGCTCGGCCTGGGCTGACGCCGGCCGCTCATGCCGGGCTGAGCCTGCGCAGTCACCAACCACCTCGCCCAGGCCTGGCCGCGCCGCCGGAACGCCTGGGCCGGCCAGGTGGCTGGCGGCGGCTGACCACCGGCTCCGGTGCCCTGACGAAGCCGGCTCCGGTGCCCTGGCGAAGCCGGCTCCGGTGCCCCGACGAGAAGGAAGGCCGCTCCCCCCGCCGGGAGCGGCCTTCGCTTCACGGGCCGGGCGCCTGCCGGGCGCCGGCCCAGCTCTTAACTCAGCAGGTCCCCGACGATCCCGCCGCCGCCCCCGCCCCCGCCTGGCGGTGGTCCGGCACGGCGCCCATGAAGGGAGACAGCGCCGCAGCCAGCTGCGGCAGCGGCATCGACTGCAGCCACACGGTCCCCGGCCCGGTCAGCACCGCGAAGTGGTGGGCGTCACCGCCGAAGTAGCGGTTGGTGATGCCGGGGACGCGGACCACCTGGAACGAGACCGACGCCTGGAACATGCCGACATGCCCGGGATGCACCCGCAGCGACTGACCAGGCGCGAGCTCGTAGGGGATCACCTCACCGGAGAGTTCGGCCCATGCCCGCCCCTGGCCGCTGATGCGCTGCAGGACGAAGCCTTCACCGGCGAAAATCCCCGCGCGGAACGATTGCTGGAAGCCGGCCGAGATCTGGATGCCAGGGCTGCCGGCCAGGAAGCCACGCCGGTGCACCAGGTAGTCGCTGCCCGGCGCGACGTCCACGGGCAGGATGCTCCCCGGCACTTTCGACGCGAACGAGATCGTCCCTGCCGCGCCCTGCGCGGTGTAGGTGCTCATCGGCAGCGGCGAGCCGCCCGTCACCCGCTTGAGCGCACCCATCAGCCCCCGGCCGCCCGTGCAACTGCCCACGTTGGTGGACATCTGGATGGAATCGGTCATCCACGAGAACTCGCCGACCTCGGCGACCACGCTCTCGCCCGGATCGAGGTGGACGGACAGGACGGGCATCGTGGTTCCGTGAATCTGCTCCCGCATGAAAGCTCCTGTCGGGTGGGCGAGGACTCGTGATCTTCCCCGGCAGGCCCGCGGCGGCCCCTGTGACGCCACGAAGCCGGAACCAGCCACGTGCCCACGCGGCCGTCCTTGTGAGGGGCGCGGCGGGCACCGGACAATGACTCGCTTTATGTGTACGCCGCCCCCGCGTGTGCGCGAATCCCTGAAACCATGTATCCGGGGCCTGGCCGGTACCGGGCGCTGACCGCCGCATATCGGCCAGGGTGCGTGGCGGCCAGCGAGAACCGGTGCCTGTGGGCGGCGGAGTTATAACATTCTGGCTCAGCGCGCTGGCGCCACCAGGCCGTGTGCGACCGCGTAGCGGGCTGCCTCGACCCGGCCGCCCAGGCTGAGCTTGCGGTAGACGGTGGCCAGATGCCGCTCCACGGTGACCGGGCTCAGGTGCAGTTCGCCGGCGATCTGCTTGTTGCTCATCCCCCCGGCAAGGAGCCGCAGGACGTCCACCTGGCGCGCGGTGAGGCCGTCCGGCAGGGCGCCGGCATCCGCGCTCTCGCCGATCTCGGCCAGGGCAGTACGGACATCTGCCAGCCGCTGCGGGTTGGCGATCCCGGCGGCCAGCGCCTCGGCGGCACGCAGATGCCGGGCAGCCTCGCCGGGCCGGCCCAGCCGGTACACAGCGCGGCCGAGACCGGTCAGGGCCACCACCACGTCGTGCGCATGACCGCCCTGCTGATGTGCGAGCGCGGCGGCCTGGTAGTGGCGGGCCGCGTCCGCCCAGCGCCCCTCGGCTGCCGCCAGATAGCCATGGTTGGCCGCCAGCAGACCGCTGAGCCGGGGGTTGCCCAGATCCTCGGCGAGTTCACCGGCCTCGGCCAGAGTACGCCGGGCGGCCTCCAGCTCATGCGTGCGGATCAGCACGTCAGTCAGGTTGGCCAGGCCGATCGCGAGCGAGTGGTGGTCACCGAGCTGGCGCTTGATCACCAGCGCCTGCTCCAGGTTCGCCCGCGCCCCCGCGAGATCGCCATCGTCCAGCGCCATCAGGGCGAGGTTGTTCATGGCCACCGACACGCCGCGCCGGTCACCGAGTGCCGCCCGCAGGTCCAGCGCCGTTTCGAAGCAGCGCCGTGCGGCGGCGCGGTCGTCCAGATACCGGTACGCGGACCCGAGCACTGTCGCCGCGAAGGCGCTGCGTTCCCGCATGCCGAGGGAGTCGAAGACGTTGAGTGCGATCCTCGCCAGCCGGACAGCCTCGGGATAGTCGCCGTTCTCCGCGGCGAGCACGGCCGCTGAGCAGAACGCCCGGCCGCTCCGCTCGTCCCGCCGCTGGGTTATGTGAGTGAGGAACCTGCCCAGCCAGTCGCGGCCGGCCGCCAGCTGGCCGCTGGTCAGCCACCAGCGCCACAGGGCCGCCCCCATGTCCAGGCCGAGGTCGATGTCGCCGCTTTCCTGCGCCCAGCGCAGCGCCACATCGAGGTCTGCCAGCGCCGCCTCCAGCCGCGCGGCCCATAGGGAGGAATCGGGCCCGGCCAGGCCCATCTCACTGCCGGTGGCGAGGGCGGCGAAATGCGCTGCGTGCCGGTGCCGGACGGCCCCCGCGCTGTCCTGCTCGTCGAGCCGGGCGGCGGCGAAGACGCGCATCGTCTCCAGCATGCTGAACCGGTTGGCGGCTCCGTGGTCGACGACCAGCCACGATGAGTCCACCAGGCCCCGCAGTGCGCGGGCCAGGGCGGCACGTTCACTGCCAGCGACAGCTGCCGCGTCCTCGGCCGTGAACGGGCCGGCGAAAACACTCAGCGCGGGGAGCAGTTGCTGCTGCTCGGGCCGCAGCAGGTCGTAACTGCGGCGGACCACGTCGCCAAGGCTGCGCCCGGACGGCTCGTCCTCCTCCAGCGGTTCGCTCGCCAGCAGGACCGCTCCCTGGTCGAGGATCTCCCGGACCGAGAAGGTGCCAACCCATCCGGCGATCAGCTCGATCGCGAGCGGAAGACAGTCCAGCCTGCGGCACAGCTCCGCGATGACCCGCGGGGCGGCGTCAGCGCCCGATAGCTCCGGCAGCCGTTCGGAGGCTCTGGCCAGGAACAGCTGCACCGCGTCGGACCCGGCGATTGCCGAGACCGGGGCCGCGGGCGTCGGGCAGGCCAGCGGCGGCAGGGTCCAGCACACCTCGCCCGGCAATCCCAGCACCACCCGGCTGGTCACCACGATCCGCAGGTCCGGGACCGCGGTGAGCAGGCGGGCGACCAGGTGCGCGACCTCCTCGCGCAGATGCTCCGCGCCGTCCAGGACGATCCGCCTGGGTGTGGTGGAAAGGGCCGCCTCGACAGAGGACAGGATCGCCACCCCGGCCTGGTCACGTACCCGGAGACTGGACGCTACCGCCGGGATCAGTGACTGTGGATGCCGCACCGGTTCCAGCGGGATGATTGTGGTCCGCCCAGGGTAGTCCTGGCGCCGTACGACCTCGGTGACGAGCCGCGTCTTGCCGACACCACCAGGCCCGGTGACGCTGACCAGCCGCGAGCTGCCCAGCAGGGCCGACAGTTCGGCCAGTTCCCGCTCGCGGCCGATGAAGCGGGAGGAGGCGGCCGGTACCGGCGCTGCGGCCAGACCTTCCGCCGCGGCCCGGGCCTCGAACTCGGCAAGCGCGCGCGCCGCGCGGGCGGACATGTGGGTACGCCCGGTCTCCCAGCGGTTCACCGTCGCGAAGGAGACACCCAGGTGGCGGGCAAGCTGCTCCTGGCTTATGTCGAGGCTCGTGCGCAGATGGCGCAGGCGCCCGGCGGCGGAGCCGACGGCGTCTGCTCCTGGCGCCTGCCCATTCACGGAGCCAGCGTAAGCCACCCCCGGTAGCATGCAGCCCTCTTGCTCGCAGATACAGCCCTCCGGTCAGATCACCCCGAACAGCCGGTCGCCCGCATCCCCGAGGCCGGGGATGATGTAGCCGCGGTCGTTCAGCCGTTCATCCACGGCCGCGGTCACGACCCGGACCCGGACCGGGTCGTCGGCCGGGAACGCCGATTCCAGCCGGGCGACTCCCTCGGGTGCGGCGAGCAGGCAGACGGCCGTGACCGCGGCCGCGCCGCGGTCGGCCGCCATGTTGATCACAGTCTCCAGCGTGCCCCCGGTGGCCAGCATCGGGTCGAGCACGAAGACCTCGCGGCCGGACAGGTCGCCGGGGAGCCGGTCGGCGTAGGTGGACGCGACGAGTGACTCTTCGTCCCGCACCATCCCGACGAAGCCGACGTCAGCGGTGGGCAGCAGCCGGGCCATGCCGTCCAGCATCCCGATGCCGGCCCGCAGCACCGGTACCACCAGCGGGTCCGGGTCGGCCAGCTTCACGCCAGCCGCCGGGCACAGCGGAGTGTTCACCATCACCGGGCGGACACGCATCTCACGCATGGCCTCATAGGCGAGCAGGGTGACCAGTTCATCGGCCAGGCGGCGGAAAGTGGGGGCCTGCGTGGCAGCATCACGCAGCATGGTGAGCTTGTGCGCGACCAGCGGATGGTCAACGACCAGAGTCTGCATGGTCAGTAGTGTCCCAGGCCACAAGACCGGCTAGAGCCCAGGCCGGAAGGCTGGGCGTGGCCGGCGGGAAATTGCTCCCACATTTTGTGTTGGCATGGCCGGGCCGGATGGCTCTTACCGGTGTCCGCCACGTTCCAGCCGGGAGCCATCATGAAGCCCCACCCGATCACGGCCGCGATCGCCGCGAGCCTGGCCCTCGCCATCTCCGGGTGCACACTGCACATCGGTTCTGGCTCGTCCGGGGCACAGCCCAGTTCCGTGGTCACGGTCACCGGCAGCCAGGCTCCTGACCAGGGCAGCGGTCCTGGCGGAGGTGGCGGCAACACCGGTACGGCTTCGGCGGCGCGGCCACCGGCAGGCATGGGCGCGGATGCAGTGGACAGTGGTTCCCGCGCCGGATGAGACCTCGCCCACTTGCGAGCCGGACGGCAACTACCTGTGGGTCACCCCGCCCGATGAAACCTCACAGCTGGGCAGGCCCTGGGTGGGTGGCCTGGTGTGCCAGCACGGCCAGATCGATATTCCGCCCACGCAGCCAGGGCGGCCGCCGGTCTGACACAAGAGCAACCTCCGAGGGGGTGCCGGGTGGAACGGGGCCCCGCCCGGCACCTCTTCGGGGGGGCGGAGCGGGGTGCCGGGTGGGTAGCGGGGCCCGCCCGGCACCTCTTCGGGGACCGGGCAGGGGTGCGGCCTGGCTCTACGCCGGCGGGCCCGGGGGCGGGAATCTGCGCCGGGCCGCCACGTCGGTGACCACCACGGGGACCTCGGAGCGCTGCGCGCGTGCCCACGAATCGCCATCCCCGCTGGAAATATCTACTTGACCGAGGACGTCGTCGAGACGTGCTTGCATTCCGCGCCGCTGTGCGGGATCGAGTGGCACCGTGAGATATACCGAGACGATTCCGGGATCAGGCGCCTGGATAGTCAGCAGCTTGGTAAGGCCCTCAGTGTCAATCACGGTGGCTTCCCACCGGTTGCCTGCTTTCCACATGCGCCGTCGGCCCGGGGAAGACCACCGATTCGTGATCGTCATCCAGCCACCGCACAACATAAGGCGGGGACCCGTCTGGGTGTGCCACCCCGGTCACGATGCCGACCCGCCGCCGGTCACCCAGGTTCGTCCCGTAGATGACCAGCCGGTCTCCGACCTTAGCCTTCATCACGTCCTCCTTGGTGTGTCCTTACCTTCAGGATGCGT
Source organism: Actinomycetota bacterium (assembly GCA_003541285.1). GTDB lineage: Bacteria > Actinomycetota > Actinomycetes > Streptosporangiales > Streptosporangiaceae > UBA9676. Next base: position 6,143 of record DPMS01000332.1, on the reverse strand, counting down.
TCCCGCCAGGTCGGGACAAGGTGGCAGAGGTCCTACCAGGACGGGACATTCGCCCCCGCTGAGGACTGCCGGTGCGGCCCTGGCCGGGGCTAAGGGCCGGTGCGCCAGCTCGTATTCAGCATACGTGGAATCGCCGGGGATCCCCGATGCCTGTGTTTTCCCGGTTTTGCCGCAAATCGAACCACCGTGACGGGGCAGCAGGGCGTGCCTGAAACCCCGGATCGTTGACCTGATCATGATCTGGCTCTAGCGTGCTGCATCGAATGTGACCTGTCATTTTTATTCATTGGCTCGTCAAGGCCAGTTCATGCGGGCCGGTATTGTCTGCGGTCCGCGGGAGGCGGTATCGGGGTGACGGGGAAGCGGAGGCTACCTGGCCGGCCTGGCGGGGCGGCCAGGCTGGCAGCGGCGGTAGGGATCACCTGCCTGCTGGCCACCACCGCCGCGGTGGCGTCGGTGGGCAGGATCCGGTCGGCCAGGACCGGCATGCGGAGTGCCGTCACAGCGGTGACCGGGGATCCGCGGGCCGGCACCCTGCTGGCCCGGATGACTCTGGCGGACAAGCTCAGCCTGCTGGAGGCGGTGGGCCAGCCGTCAGGCGCCGGCCCGGCGAGGGCTGGCGGAGCGCGGATCGGTGGGCTGGGCATCAGCCCACCGCACTTCGCCGGCAGCCCACCCGCTGCGGCGCTGCGCCAGCCTTTCCCGCCGATGATGATCCCGCTGGGAGTCGCCGCGACTTTCAGCCGCCGGGACGCGTATGCCAACGGCGCCATGATCGGCAAGACGGCGCGGGCGTCCGGGCGGGACGTGGTTGACGGACTGGTAGCCGACATTGCGCGCGACCCGGCCGCTGCCGGTACCCCGCTCACCTTCGGTGAGGATCCGCTGCTGGCCGGCCAGGAGATAGCGGCGGAGGTCACCGGCATCCAGGCCCAGGGCACGCTGGCGATGGCCGGTAACTACGTCGCTGACACCGGTACTGGCAACGTCGTGCTCGACCAGCAGACCCTGCACGAGATCTACCTGGAGCCCTTCGCGGACGCGGTACGGGCCAGAGTCGCGGCGATCATGTGCTCCGCCGGTGCGGTGCGGGTAGTCGGCGCGACCCCGCCGGGACCGGAGAGTCCCGGGTCTGCCGCCTGCGACGACGCGGGCACTCTCACCGGCGTCCTGCGCAATGAGCTGGGTTTCCAGGGTTTCGTCGCCTCTGCGTGGGGGACTGATCCCAGCACTGTCTCGCTCGCTTCCGGCCTGGACATGGAGTTGCCCGCCACCGGGCGCCGGAGCACATCCCCGCAGTCCTTCAGTCCGGCAGCCATCAGGGCTGCCATCGCGAGCGGGAGCATCCAGCTCTCCACCGTCAATCAGGCGGTCGGCCGGATTCTGGTGGAGATGGACCGGTTCGGCCTGCTGCACCCGGCGCCCGGGCGCCCGCTCATGCCAACTCCCCTCGCTGGCGCACAGCTCGCGCAGGCCACCGCGCAGGACGCCGCGACGTTGCTGAAGAACGAGGGCCAGGCCCTTCCGCTGTCAGCGCGCGAACGCAGCTCACTCGCACTGATCGGCCCTGCTGCCGGGCAGGCCATCGTGACCGGGCCACCCGGTCCCGCGGCTGGCTCCGCTGCCCCTTCGGCGGCCGCCGGCCCAGCGGATCCCGNNAGCGGATCCCGCCGGCCCAGCCGGTCCGGCCGGGCCTTACGCCGGGACCGGCAGTGATCCCTCCTGGCTGGCCGGGCCGGCTCAGGCACTGGCGCAGGACCTGGGCGGCGATCCCGGATCCAAGCTGACCTACGCTGCCGGTGACGATATGACGGGAACCCCGGTCCCGGCATCGGCCCTGTCGCACAACGGCCAGCGCGGGCTGATCCGTACCGTCACCGGGACGGGGGCCACGCACCTGGTCAGTGACCTGGACAACACCGTGGCAGGTGGCAACGCGCTGCCGGCCGGTTCCGCGAGCACCTGGTCCGGTGATCTGACCGTGCCGGTCACCGGCAGCTACTGGATCAGCCTCGGGCTGGCCGGCGCGGGTGGTTCCATCAGCCTGGACGGCAAGACCATCGCCACGACCGGATCCGGCGGCAGCCTGGTATCCCCGGACGGTGTCACCGGGCCGGGCGGGAACCGGCTCCTGCCCACCACCGACGGGCTGGACAACCTGGCCGCCCGGGTGACCCTGCCGGCCGGCAGCCACACTCTCAACGTCACCCAGCTTCCCGATGCCTCCGGCAGCCCGGTGCAGATCAGGCTGGACTGGGTCACCCCGGCCCAGCAGCAGGCTGACCTCGCTGCGGCCGTCAGTGCCGCGAAGGGCGCCACGACCGCGGTGGTGTTCGCCGATAGTGCAGGCGGTCTCGCGGGCCCGCTGCCCGATGGCCAGGACCGGCTGATCGAAGATGTCGCCGCGGTCAACCCGGACACGATCGTGGTGCTCAACACCCCTGGCCCGGTGGCCATGCCCTGGCTGGGCACGGTGAAGGCCGTGCTGGAAATGTGGTCCCCGGGGGTGGGCGGCGGGGCCGCCACCGCGAACGTGCTGCTCGGCCGGGTCGACCCGGCGGGCAGGCTACCCCTCACCTGGCCCGCCTCGGCGGCTCAGGGAGTGGCCGACGAGCAGGGAATCCACCCCGAGCGGACCACGGACGGGCTCGATCCGGCGGGTCGGCGCTGCCCCCCTCCCAGCGATCCCGCGGGCAGCGGGCCGGCTTGCACCACGACCTACTCCGAGGGGCTATTCGTCGGCTACCGCTGGTATGACGAACAGCACCTGAGCCCGATGTTTCCGTTTGGCTATGGGTTGTCTTACACCACCTTCGCCTACTCGGGGCTGCGCTGGTCACGGCCGCTGGGGGGAGGGCTTGCCGTGACCTTCCGGGTCACCAACACCGGCCGGGTAGCCGGCGATGAGGTGCCGCAGGTCTACCTGGGCGCGCCTGCCAGCCCGCCGCGCGGAGTTGCGTTCGCCGCCAGGGCGCTCGCCGCCTGCACACGGATCAGCCTGCGGCCCGGGGAAAGCCAGCTGGTGACGCTGCAGGTGCCGCTGCGGCAGCTGCAGTACTGGGACGCCGCTCGCGGCTGGGTGACCGCCACCGGCCCCCGCCCGCTTGACGTCGGCGCTGACGAGCGCACCGACGACCTCGCCACGACCGTCAGCGTGGCCGGCTAAGCCGCGCGTCAGCCGGCCCTCAGCGCGCCAGGTGCCGGGCAACCAGCGCGATGCCCTGGCCCCAGGTGGTGAGCTGGCCGGCCGGGAGGAATGCCGCGCCTTTCTGTGTGTGATCGACCATGGGGGAGGCCAGGAAGGCTTCCCGCCCCTGCGGGTCGATGAAGTAGATGGCCGAGGTGTGGAGGATGTCGGCGTTCGGGTTCGGTGCCTGCACGTCGATGTGGTAGTTCCGCCAGATCGCTTGCAGTGCCGGGACCGGGCCGGTGAAGAAGTGCCAGCCAGGGATGGTGGTCAGCGCGTGCTCGCGGGAGAAGGCGGCGACGTCGGCCACGGCCGCGTGGTACTGGTTGACGTTGACCGCGATGAAGGCCACCTTCGGGGCGAGCGGGCCGAGGTCGTGGTAGGCGTCCACGAACTCCTGCGACACGATCGGGCAGATGTCGACGCAGTGCGGGTCCATGAACTCCAGCACCACGACTTTGCCGCGCAGAGCCGACAGGGCCATCGTCCGGCCAGCCTGGTCGGTGAGCGTGAAACCGGGAGCGGGCTGGCGGGGCAGCGGCGACAGCAGCATCAGGTTGGCCAGGCTGGTCGAGATATCCGCCGGGATGCCCGAGGGCCGGGACACGGAGGTCGTGTTGCGCTGGCGAAGGGTGAGATAGGCCGCCGTCACGACCACGGCCAGGAGCAGGACAGCGATCACGCCCAACGCGAGCAGGCGCGCGGGCCTCCTGCCGGGACCTGGGACGGGCCCCGGGGAAGGGACTGCCGCGTCTGGGGCGGCCGCCGGCCCGGATCGGGCGGCCTGCTGGCCGGGAGAAGGTTTGGGGGTCATGAGCGCGCTCTTTCTGGCCGGCAGGGGCACCGGGCCACCTTTTCCTGAGCATAGTGGCCTGCGGTCAGGATTGAACGGGCGTCTGGCTGACGGCTGGTGGCGCTGGTCAGGTCGGCTCGCGGCGGATGAGCAGCATCGCCGCGTCGTCGTCGAGTTCATGACCGACGTGGCGGAGGACGTCGCCGCTGAGCCCGTCCAGGATCTCGTCGGGGTGGGTGGCCTCCCGGACAGCCTGGCATTGCAGGAGCGGGAAGAACTCACCGGACCGGCTGCGGGCCTCACTGACGCCGTCGGTGTAGAACAAGAGCCGGTCACCGGGGCTGACCTCGATCACGGAGCGCCGCCCGGGCGCTTCCGCGAATTGTGCCAGACCCAGTGGCAGCCCGCCTTCGGCGGATTCCATCAGCCGGGGCCCGGCACTGCCGACAAGCACCGGCGCGGGATGCCCACGGTTCAGCAGTTCCACCTTGGACCCGTCCTCGCTGACCTGGGCGATGATCGCGGTCACGAACTGCTCATCGGTGAGCTCACGGGCCAGGGTGGCCTCGATCCGGTCGGCGATCACGGCCAGATCGGCGGCATCAGGGGCGACCTCGCGGAAGGATCCGAGGACGGTGGAGGCCATCTTCACCGCCTCCAGGCCCTTGCCCTGGACATCTCCGATGATGAGCCTCGTGGCGTCGGCTGCGGCGATGACCTCATACAGATCGCCGCCGATGGTGGCGCGCGAGGTGGCCGAGATGTAACGGACGGCTATCTTGACCGGGCCGGAGCCGGCCGGCACCGGCCTGAGCAGCACCTGCTGGGCCGCTGCGGCGACTGTGCGCACAGCCGAAAGTTCCCGCTCCTGCCGCTGGCGCAGGGTGCTGGCGATCACCCCGGCGACGCTGACCCCAAGTACGCTCAGGAAGGCGAGCCGGTCATCAAGTGAGTTGAAGAAGTCCTGGTAGGTAGCGAGGACTACGCACAGCAAGAGCGCGAGGGAGCTGACGACGATCATGCGGATGAGCCCGCCGACGACGGCGGCGAAGGCCGGGCCGAGGGACAGCAGGGTCAGCAGCCCGACTGTGTGGCCGACCAGCATGTCGACCACTGCCACCGCGGCCAGCATGAGGAAAGGCAGTGTCCCTAGCGCGATCTGCGTTCGTGACCAGATGACGAGCTCCCCAGTTCTGCGCCCGGCAGCCTGCCAGCGAGCGTGTTTCCCCTTCGTTAACCTGTCACGCCGAACCACCGGTGCCTGTCACCTTAACCGGGTGAATGCCCTGCTTGGAACGCTTGTCCCGGTGTGGCGCGGGGCGGTGTGACCGCCTGTGGCGGGTCCACCCGCGGCCAGAACTGCAGGCTCTCACGCATGACAGGCGGCGTTCGCGCCCGCTTGCCTGTGCGGCGTCCATGACCAGCCGGTACGTCCGGGCCGCGGCGGCAGGTGGCGGCAACGGGCAGTACACGCTGGAAGAGACCGAGCGGGCGGTGACGGCCCGGCTCCAAGGGCTCTCGGTCGACATGCCTGCGATGGCAGCGGTCAGCAACATCTACCGGGCAGCCGGCTCGGTTCGCAATCACTTCGAGCGCACGGTCCTCCAGCCGCATGACCTCACCTGGACCGCCTGGGTGGTGCTGTGGGTGGTCTGGATCTGGGATGAGATCGAGACCCGTCACGTCGCAGCCGAGGCGGGTATCTCGAAGGGGACCCTGACCGGGGTGGCGACCACGCTGGAGAACCGTGGCCTGCTCGTCCGGCACACCCATCCCGCGGACGCCAGGCGGGTGCTGGTCAAGCTGACCGGCCGCGGGTCGGCCCTGATGGGCCGGCTGTTCCCGGAGTTCAACAAGGCCGAGCGGTTCGTCACGGCGGATCTGGCCGAGGACGAGAAGCTCGCCCTGGCCGGAGCGCTGCGGAAGATCGTCCAGCACCTGGAGCAGCCGGGCGCGGCCAGCGTGCCGCGCGAGCCCGGGCGGGACCAGACCGCACACGGTAGTCACCGCTGACGTCGCTGACGGCCAGTGGGCGGCCTGGTGCCCGGCCGTCGCCGTCCACGCCGCCGGCGCCGCCGCGCTGCGCACGGCCATCGAGCGGGCCATCACCGGCGAGGATGAGCCCTGAACTGTGCCCAGGGTCCGCAGACGTGTTCACTTCGG
>DPMS01000331.1 GCA_003541285.1 Actinomycetota bacterium | reverse complement strand
ATCCTGGGTTCGGGCGGGAATCCGGGCAAAGCCGTGGCGCTGGCGTCGATGCTGGGGCTGCTGGTCGGGCTGACCATGACGCTGGCGGGAACCGCGAAGCTCGGCTTCATCGCCGACCTGCTGTCCAAGCCAACCCAGATCGGGTACATGAACGGGCTCGCCCTGACCATCCTGGTGGGGCAGTTGCCGAAGCTGTTCGGGTTCTCGGTCGAGGGAAGCGGGCTGATCGCGGAGGCGAAAGGATTCGTGCAGGGGGCCGCCGACGGCAAGACCGTGTGGGCGGCGGCCGCGATCGGCCTGGCCGGCCTGGTCCTGATCCTGGTACTCCAGCGCTGGCTGCCGAAAGTGCCCGGCATCCTGATCGCGGTGGTCGCCTCGATCGCGGCGGCCTCGCTGCTGGATCTGGCCAGTCATGGCGTGAACCTCGTCGGCCCGCTGCCGCAGGGCTTCCCGCCGTTCACGATCCCGCACGTCTCGTGGTCCGAGCTAGGCCTGCTGGTGGCCGGTGCGCTCGGGATCACCCTCGTCTCGCTGACCGACACCATCTCCACCTCATCCGCCTTCGCCGCCCGGACCGGCCAGGAGGTGCGCGGCAACCAGGAGATGATCGGGATCGGGGCAGCGAACATCGCCGCCTCCCTCTTCCAGGGCTTCCCGGTCAGCACCAGCGGCTCCCGCACCGCGGTCGCCGAGCAGTCAGGTGCCAAGTCGCAGCTGACGGGGCTGGTCGGTGCTGTCCTGATCGGCCTCATGATCGTCCTGGTACCGGGGCTGCTGCGGAACCTGCCGCAGCCGACGCTGGCGGCCGTGGTGATCGCCGCCTCCCTGTCCCTCGCCGACATCAAGGGCGTCGTCCGGCTGTGGCGCCAGCGGCGGGTGGAGTTCAGCCTGTCGCTCGCGGCATTCCTCGGGGTGGCGCTGCTGGGCGTCCTGCCGGGCATCGCGATCGCGGTGGGTCTGTCGATCCTGAACGTGTTCCGCCGCGCGTGGTGGCCGCACCAGACCGTGCTCGGCCAGCCCGAGGGCATCACGGGCTATCACGATGTGGGGGACTATCCCGGCGCGGAGCAACTGCCGGGTCTGGTGATGTTCCGCTTCGACGCACCGCTGATCTTCGCCAACGCCCGGACATTCCGTGACCAGGTCCGGGAGCTGGCCCGGGCAGATCCGGCTCCGAAGTGGATCGTTATCGCCGCGGAACCGATCACCGACGTCGATACCACCGCATCCGACATGCTGGAGGATCTGGACGTCGAACTCAACGCGCGGAGCATCTCGCTGGTGTTCGCGGAGATGAAGACCCCGGTCCGGGAGAAGATCGACCGTTACAAGCTGACCCGCACGATCGACCCGGCGCATTTCTTCCCGACCCTCGACGACGCCGTGGCCGCCTACCTTGCCGTGGCTGATCAGGACTGGCCTGGGCCGCGCCCGCACCCCGTCACCCCAGGCGGGTGAGGATCGGGCGGAGCGCGGTGCCGTCCGCCTCCGGTGCCCGGCAGTTCCGGCGCGGCACCTGCGGCCGGATTCAGGGCTGGTTGCCCAGTGCCGGATCCTGATCGTGAAGGCGGCGCACTTCCAGCACCTGGGCGCCCAGGTGCTCTAGCCTCGCCATGAGCCCCTGGAGCGCTGCCTGATCCGGAAGCAGGCCGTGAACCACTGTGCCGACCGGTTCCACGGAAGAACTCAGCTGCTCGAAGTCGATCAAAGCCTCGGGTGGGAGTGTCCCCGCCACGCGGATCTCGTAGTAATGCGGGGAAGTCACGGATGCCCCCCGGTTGCTGTCAAAGCCGATGTTCTGTCTCCACGATGTTTCCGGTTGGCGGGCAGGGCTCCACCCACAGTGGGTGATTTGTCACCCGGGTGAGATTGGGCCGGGGTGATGACGGCTCACCCGCCTGTCAGGGAGGTTAGAAGTCACGGATCCCGGGTCCGGGCCGGGGTCCCCAGCGGGGGGTCACCGGCCGGCGCCGGGCTGCACCAAGCAGGTGGCAGGCATCGCTCGCCAGGTACCAACGGGGGAATGGCCCATGGCGACAAGTAAGGTCCTGCATTCGGCAGGGCATTCCAGGCCGCAGCCGGACGCCGGCAGGTCGATCCTGCTGTCGAAGATCACGGTACCCGGCCTGCCCGGGTGGGCCGTGCCGCGGCCGCGCATCGACCGGCTCATCGCCGAGGGGGTCAAGTGCCCGCTGACCGTGCTGGTGGGACCGCCCGGCAGCGGAAAGAGCCTGGCCATGGCGTCATGGGCTGCTACCGGCCAGACCTGGTGCCCGGTGGCCTGGGTCGCCGTCGACGAATTCGACAACCGGCCGCGGATCTTGTGGAGCTATGTGACGGCGGCACTGCGGCGGGCTGGTGTCAGCGTTCCGCGCATGTCACCGGCACCGGCGCTGGCGGACACAGCGGACCATGAGTTCCTGGTCCAGCTCGCCTCCGCGCTGGCCGCACACGATCCGCCGGTCATCCTCGTGCTGGACGATCTCCATCTGCTGACCGAGGACACCGCGCTGCAGGGACTCACCTACGTCCTGCGCAACGCACAGCCGGGGCTGCGCCTGATAGTGGCCTCCCGGATGGATCCGCTGCTGCCGCTGCACCGCTTCCGGCTGACCGGCGAACTGGCGGAAATCCGGGCCCGCGACCTCGCGTTCAGTGTCCGGGAATCAGGGCTGCTGCTGGCTCAGCACGGCATCACCTTGCCGCCGGACTCGCTGGCGGGCCTGACCGGGCGGGCCGAGGGCTGGGCGGCGGGGCTGCGGCTGGCCGCGATCTCGATGGCTGGCCACCCCGACCCCGAGCAGTTCGTCAAGGAGCTGGTGGCCGAAGACAGCCCGATCGCCGGCTACCTGGTGGAGGAAGTGCTGAACGCACAGCCGCCGCGGATCCGGGACCTGCTGCTGAGGATGAGCATCCTGGACAGCTTCGACGCTGACCTCGCCAATGAGCTGGGTGATGAAAATGGCGGGAACGACATGCTCGATCTGGTACGGGCAAATGCCTTCGTCCAGCCGGTCGGGGGTGGCTGGTATCGCTACCACGCGCTGTTCGCCGACGTCCTGCGGCTGAAACTGCGGCACGCGTCGCCCGGCCTGGTGCCTGAACTGCACAAGCGGGCGGCTGGCTGGTACCGGCGCCATGGCCCGCTCACCAAGGCCGTGCGGCACGCGGCGGAAGCAGCCGACTGGCAGCTCGCGGCCCGGATCGTGGTGGACGAACTGGCGGTCGGCCAGCTCATCGAACCGTGGCGGGAGCACACACTGGCGGGCGAGTTCGCGCGGATGCCGTACCCGTCGACCTGGACCGCCCCCGAGCCGTTCCTGATCGCCGCGGCACTGGAACTGGCCGACGATCATCCCAGCGGCAGCTGGCTCCAGGCTGCGGAAACCGCGCTCGGCCAGCTGCCGGCCACCGAAGCTGTCCCGGCCCGGCTGGCGGCCACCCAGGTCAGGCTCGCCCAGGCGCGGCGCGCGGGCGACCTGGAGTCTGCCGCTGCCGCGGTGGCCGCGGCCGAAGTCCTGCTTGACGCGATCCCGGCGGACGTCCTGGCAGACCGCCCCTGGCTGCGTGCCAGGGCGCTGTCGGATCGCGGCGTGGTGGAACTGTGGTCGGGACGGCTGGCTGATGCAGCCGCCGCGTTCCGGGCCGCCATCGCTGCCGTCCCAGATTCCGGCGGTGCCCAGGAACGAGCCAGCTTCCTGGGATATCTCGCCCTGATCGGGGCACTGCGCGGGCACCTCAACCGCGCCACGGGCATGGCCGCGCAAGCAGCAGGCGGGGCCACAGGCGAGGGGGACCGGGCACCGGTGCCTATCGGCCCGGCCTCCCAGGTGGCACTCGCCTGGGCCCACCTGGAGCGCAGCGAACTGCGTCAGGCACACAGCCAGCTGAAGCAGGCAGCAGCCGCCCTGCACCGGTACCCGGACAAGCTGATGGGCGCAGTCGCCAGCCTGGTGGCTGCCCGCAAGGCCCTGGCTGACCGCCATCCGGAGGGGGCGGTGGAGATCGCCCGCCAGGCCCGGCAGGGCGGGCCGCTTCCGCGCTGGCTCCAGCGCCGGCTGGCACTGCTCGAATCACGCGCCTGGGCGGCCGCCGGGGACACCAAGTCCGCTCTGGCCGCGGCGGAGCAGGCCGGCCCGGCCTCGCTCGGCGCGGCGGTCGCCGTGGCCAACGCCTGGCTGGCGGCAGGAGAGCCGCAGGCCGCCCGGGATGCGCTTGCCGGTCACCGGGAGGGCGCCGGGGCGGTACCCGATCAGGTCCGGCTGGAGGCGTGGCTGGCCGCCCCCCGCCNNGCCCTGGGCCGGCTGCGGCTGCGCCTGCGCCGCCAGTGATATTCGAACAGCTCAGCGGCCGCGAGCGTGAGGTCCTGCGGCGTGCGTCCGAGATGCTCGACACCACCGAGATCGCCGCCGCGTTGTTCATCTCGGTGAATACCGTCAAGAGCCACCTCAAGAGCATCTACCGCAAGCTGGCGGTGAGCCACCGCGGCGAGGCCGTCCGCCGCGCTCGGCAGCTCCAGCTCCTGTGACCGCACGACCTGTGCGGTCAGCTGCTGTGAGGCTGCCTGGTCAGGTGCGGCAGGCCCAGATCATTGAGGCTGACTATGTGCAGGGCGAGTGCCTCGAACCGGTCCAGCAGCCCGTACAGCTCGGACTCGTCCCGCACCGTCGCTTCCACGGACGTCCAGCCCGCACCTGACTCGATAGTGAGCCCTTCGAACAGGCCCGCCAGCAGATCAGCGCACTCGTCCCGGACGACAATCCGGTAGCGGTGGGTGGTGCTGGGCGTGCTCACTGCATCTCCTCCGCATCATGCCTGCTATTGAGAAGGTGGCCGCCAGGTCTCCTTGGAGTCCTTCATCCCAGACAACGGGGTGACGTGTCATCACCCGTCACGGGTTCACCCGGGTGAATCCGGTGGGTGCCGTGGGTCAGAAAATGCCCATCCTGCGGGCCTGCTCGACTGCCTGGCGCCGGGTGCTCGCGCCGAGCTTGCGGTAGATCACCCGGGTGTGGGTCTTGATCGTGTTCGGCGACAGGTGCAATTCCTGCCCGATCTCGCGGAGAGACAGCGTTCCCCGCAGCAGCCGCAGCACCGTGGCTTCCCGTTCGGTCAGCGGCTCAGGTGGTGACACCGGCGACAGCGCCGCGAGTTCCTCTCCCAGCCGCCTCAGCCGGGCCAGCAGGGTTTCCGCATCGTCGGGCAGGGCCGTCAGCACATCCTGTGCCTCATCCAGCAGTTCCGCGGCGGTGCGGTCCCCGAGCCGGAGCCGGACCTCCGCCAGCAGCAGCAGCCCCTCCAGGGTCGGCCACGGGCTGATCCCGGGCACCTTGCGCCGCAGCCGGACCGCCCGCTCAAGCTCGCTGCTGGCCTCCTCCAGCCGGCCCTGGGCAGCATGGAGCGCGCCCGCGGCCAGGCAGGCGATCGCGCTCTGCGGTGCTTCGCCGAGATCGCCGCGGGCTGTGAGTCCGGTGGCCGCGTCCGCGAGTTCCTGCGCCCGCTCCAGTCTTCCCTGCCCGACGGCGGCCAGGCACAGGCAGGACAAGGCCAGCTGCCGGATCAGCGGAATGGCTGATTCGTGGATGACCGCTTCCTCCAGGGCTGCCGCCGCCCCGTCAGCGTCACCGCCCAGGTACAGGCTGAAGCCAAGCCCGGCCCTTGCCAGGGCGTACCAGGGTGTGGCCGGGTCGTCTTCCAGCCTGACAGCCACGGTGGCCGACTCGCGCATCACCCGCAGGCCGTCGAATCCGTGGACGCCCCGCAGCAGGGCCACCGAGGACTGCAGCGACTGCATGCCGTCCGGCAACGGTCCCCGGTGGCCGGCTGCCTCGATGACCGGGAGCCAGCGTGCGACAGATGGCCGGTCGCCGGCGAGCGCCGCGGCCCAGGCAGCGCAGTGTGCCGCCAGCGGGTGAGCGGCGACCAGGTCGTCGCCGAGCGTATGCAGCCACCCCCGGACCACCCCTATCCGGCCAAGGCCGGCGTAGGCGAACCAGCGGCAGGCGATCAGGTCGACGGCGCCAGCGGCATCACCGGCGGCGAGCGCATGACTGATCGCCTTGTCGGTCGGCCCCCACTCCCGGTACCACGCGCTTGCCCGGCGGTGCAGGTCGGGAATGACGCTGGGCTCGGCGCGGGCAAGCTGGCTGCGGAGCAGCTGCGCGAACAGGCGGTGATACCGGTACCAGCCGCGGTTCTCGTCGACGGGCACGACGAAGAGGTTCTCCCGTTCCAGCGTGTCGATGATCTCCGCGGCACCGGGGGAGCCCACCACGGCCTCACACAGGGGGGCGCTGAACCGGTCGAGGATGGCGGTCTGGGCCAGGAAATGGCGGATGTGCGCCGGCTGGCGGCTGAGCACCTCCTCGACCAGCAGGTCGGCGATGTACCGGCTGTCGCCACTGAACCGGCGGACGAAGTCGCCCGGGGACGGGTGGCCGCGAAGCGAGAGCGCGGCGAGGTAGACCCCGGCCGGCCAGCCCTCGGTGCGGCGCACCAGTTCGGCCAGGTCGGGTGCGGAGAGCTGGACCCCGGCGGTGCGGTCGACGAGCGCCGACGCTTCAGCGGAACTGAACCGCAGGTCGCTCATCCGGATTTCGATCATGTCCCCGGTCGACCGCATCCGCCCCAGCGGCAGCGGGGGGTCGGCACGCGTCGTCAGCACCAGCTGGGCGGTCGGCGGCAGATGGTGGAGCAGGGAACCGACCAGCTCCTGGCAGTTGCGCTCCTTGATCATGTGATAGTCATCGAGCACCAGGACAACCGGCCCGGGGAGCGCGGCGAGTTCGTTCACCAGCGCCGGGAGAATGGCCCCGCTGGTGCCTGGCGACTGCGCCCGGAGGATCTCCAGGATGGGCTGGACGCCGAGTTCCGGGCGGGCCCGGTGCAGCGCATGGGTGACATGCGTCCATAGCCTGACCAGGTCATTGTCGTCCGGGTCAAGCGAAACCCAGGCGAAGGGCAGGCGGTCGCGGGCACTCACGCGCCACTGCGCTACGAGTGTCGTCTTGCCGTAGCCTGCCGGGGCGTCGACGAGGACCAGCTTGGCGGCAGTCTCCGCGAGGCGCTGGACCAGCGCGGGCCGCTCCACCCAGCCCGGGCGCGGCTCGGGTGCGTGAAGCTTGCTCTCCAGCGGGACGTCAAGGTCCGCACTCGTGGGAACGGATGATGAAACGGCCCCCGACCTTTGTTGGAGCGACCGTCTACCCCGGTAAGGCTCTTCCCGCTCGGCCACGCTTCCCAGACGCGCATAGTAACAGTTTTGCGGCAACGAGTACAGAACGTGATTAACCCGTCGAGGGTGGGGCGCGACGGCGCCCGGGCTGGTGTCGTGGTGAGAACCAGATGCACGAGAAAGGGGAACGCCATGGCCGATCTGATCGCAATCGGATACCCGGACGAGGCGACCGCGGAAGCCGCCGCCGATGAGGCACGGCGGCTGGCCAAGGACCTGATCATCCAGCCAGACGCCATCGCGGTGATCTCGCGGGACACCGAGGGCAGGTACCACGTCCACACCAGCCACCACGCGGTGGGTGGCGGAGCGACCTGGGGCATGTTCTGGGGCCTGCTGTTCGGCGCGCTGTTCTTCGTCCCGGTCTTCGGGATGGCCATGGGCGCGGCATTGGGTGCTCTCATGGGCAAGATCGCCAAAGTCGGCATCGACAAGCAGTTCCAGGACCAGGTGCGTGACATGGTCAAGCCGGGTACCTCGGCGCTGTTCCTGATGCTGGAGAAGGTGACACCCGACAAGGCCGTCGAGGCGATGAGCAAGTACGGCGGCACCGTGCTGAAGACCTCCCTGTCCAAGGAGAGCGAGAAGGCACTCCAGGAAGCCCTGCACGGAGGCGAGTCCGCAGCCGCGTAGCCGGCGGGCCGCAGCCTGAAGCGCGCCACGACGGCTGAGCCGGAACCGGGCGGTCAGGTACCTGCGGACCGGCAGATATCGGGGAGGGCGGCGAGACGGAGGTGAGCAATGTCAGCGCTGGGCTGGTCGTTCACGGTGGGCATCTACCTTGTCCTGCTGTTCACAGTGGCCGTTCTAACCTTCCGCAAGGGCCATTGGGTCCTGGGCCTGGTAGGTGTGGTGTTCCCGGTCCTGTGGCTGATCGGGGCGGTGCTGCCGGACCGGCGCGCCCACCATTGAGGTCGGCCCGGCCGCCGCTTTCATCCTTGCGGGGGGAGGCGCCCGGGCGCCGACGGAGGCGATCCTGATGCTGACAAGAGGGGTGTCCAGACCGGGTACCCCGGTGTGGGGGTGAGGGTAAATGCAATACCCGTTGCTGGACGCGTTCCTGACCATGATGTGGCTGTTCATCTGGATTCTGTGGATCTTCCTGCTGATCCGTATCATCATGGACATCTTCAGAAGCCATGACATGGGCGGCTGGGCTAAGGCTGGCTGGCTGGCCTTTGTCATCTTGCTGCCGTTCCTCGGTGTCTTCGTGTACCTGATCGCCCGCGGCGGCAAGATGGCCGACCGGGATATGGCCCAGGCCCAGGCCCAGGACGAGGCGTTCCGCAGCTACGTCCGCCAGGCGGCGCACGAGGATAGCAGTAGCGCCGACGACATTGCGAAGCTGGCTGACCTGCGCGAGCGCGGTGTCATCACCGAGGCCGAATTCCAGCGTGGCAAGGAAAAGGTCCTCAACAAGCCGGCGGCCTGATCCGCGCCGATAGGGAGCGCTGCTCCCGCTGGACAGTGAAAAGGCGGCAGTGCCGCCTTTTCACCTGCTGGACCGGGTGCTGTCCCGGATGCGCTCAGGTGGGTGTGCCGATGATCGCCCGGGTCTGGAGCAGGCTCATCGTGCCCGATCCCCGGCACGGCTGGCGAGCGAGTTTCGGGCACGACTGCACCACCGCGCCGTGCTCAGGAACCGGTTGCCGTTGCCGGGTCAGCGGGAAGACAGCCCAAGCGCCGCCGGATGGGCCCGGCGGTAGTGCTCGGTCAGGAACTCGCTCACCTTACCGGGCCGGTACGCGACGGTATCGTGACAGATCTGGCAGCGGATGACCGGAAGATGTGTAACGGTCACGGGGAAGCGGCGGGAATTTGAGTTACTCATCGCCTCCCATAATGCCAGGCCCGTCAAAGTCATGTCACGCCGGGCTGGTGCTGCCTGCTCACTTTCCCCTCTCCTGGCACCATCCGCGATCCCAGCCGGTCTCAGCGTGGGGTGAGGACGCAGCACTCACCGCCTCCCGGGTCCGCCAGCACGACCCAGGGCACCTCGCCCTGCCCGATATCGGCCGGGGTAGCCCCCAGGCCGAGCAGGCTCACCGCCGCACGTCAGGTCGGCCAGCCGGGCCCGATATCCCCACCTGGCAGATCAGCGCGGCGCCGGAGAATGGCTGGCCGCGTACCGGGTAGCTGGGGTCCGTCATGGATACCGGCAGCCGTCTGAAGCGGGCCGGCCCGCAGCAGGGCGATGGAGCGCCCGGCCGGGAGCGGGCCGCGGTAGGCGGGATCTGGCGGGTATGGGCTTTCGTGGTCGTCACCCTCAGGTACCCGATCCTGCTCATGTGGCCAGCGACCGCCGCGGCGGCGGTCGTCTTGCTGCCCGGCATCACCCCGGCGGCCATGCTCGGCAGCCTGGCCCCTAGCGGGTCACCTGCACTCCGGGCGGAATATGACGCCACCGCCCTGTTCGGCGTGCCACTGACCTCGCAGGTCGCCGTGGTGCAGCGCAACCCCCATGGCTTCACCCGGCAGGTCCAGCTCAGTATCGGCCGCCGGATCATCGCCCTGGACCAGCGGCGCGACCGGCCGATCCCCGGGCTCGCGGTCGCCGTCCCGCTGGCGAACACGGCGGGCATATTCCCCGGCTCGCGTGAGCGGTCAACCACGATCATCACGTTCCTCTATTTCCGGCCCGGCACGTCCACGTTCGCCGAGACTGGCGCGGGGCAGGTGTTCGCCCACCGATACCTGGGGGCCCCGCAGGACCATCTGATCGGGGTTACCGGGCCGGCGCCGGCCGAAACCGCGCAGGGGACGATCATCCAGGCCTACCTGCCGTGGGTGGAACTCGCCACCGTGCTCGCCATCGCACTGATCGTGGGCCTGTACTTCCGGTCGCTGGGCGCCCCGCTGGCGACACTGCTGTGTGCCGGCATCGCCTATCTGATCGCGCTGCATGCTGTTGGCTGGGTCTCGCACCGGGCCGGGGTCAGCCTGCCACCCGACCTTGAGCCGGTCCTGGTGGTGCTGCTGCTCGGGGTGACCACCGACTACTCGGTCTTCTACCTGGCCGGCATGCGCAACCGCCTGGCCGAAGGCCAGACCCGGGTGGCTGCCGCCCGGCGCACCACGGCTGAGTTCACCCCCATCATCGTGATGGCCGGCCTGGTAGTGGCACTGGGCGCCGCGTCACTGATCGTGGCCCGGCTCGGCCCGCTCCGCGCCTTCGGGCCGGCGCTGGCGATCGCCGTGCTCACCGCGATGCTGGTAGCCATCACACTTGCCCCCGCACTGATCGCGATCTTCGGCGGGCTGTTGTTCCGCCCCCGGCCGACTGGACCGCCACCATCGCCCAGGTTTCGTGCGCTCAGCCGCGCCCAGGCCTGGTGGGCCGGGCGGCCTGCACCGGCCGGGCACCGGCCGGCCGGGCCGGCCGCGAGGCCTGGGCGGGATGGCGGGCCTGGGCGGGATGGGCCGCGGTGGCCAGCCCGGCTTGCCACCGCGCGCCCGGTGGCTTTGCTTGTCACCGTCACCTGCGTGGCTGCGCTGGTGTTCGCCGCCTTCGGCCTGCGTGAGCTTCGCCCCGGGTTCCCGCTGATACGGGCGCTTCCGCCCACGTCCCAGCCCGTGCAGGCGGAGGCCGCCGCCGCCAGGGGATTCGCGCCCGGCATCCTGGCCCCCACGGAGGTCCTCGTCCTGGGCCCCGCCGTGAGCAGCCAGCTGCCCGCACTCATCAGGCTGCAGCACGAGCTGGCAGAACGCCCCGGCGTGGCCGGGGTCGTCGGTCCCGCGGACCTCGCGTCGCTCCAGCAGTCCGCCGCCGTGCAGCGCTCCATTCATGTGCTGGTGGCACGCTCGGGTACCGCGGCACGGCTCGGTGTGATCGAGCGCAGCGACCCGCTGGGTCCCACGGCAATCGGCCAGGTGCGGGGGCTACGGCGCGATCTGCCCGCCCTGGCCAGGGCTGCCGGGCTGACCGGCGTCCGGTTCGAGGTTGGCGGCGAGACGGCGCTGGCCGGCGAGGCGATAGATGCGACGGCGGCAGGACTGTGGCGCGTCGCGCTCGTTATCTGTGCGGTGATCCTGGTGCTGCTGGCGGTCTTCCTGCGCGCACTGATCGCCCCGTTCTACCTGCTCGCCTCCAGCGTGCTCGCGCTGCTGTCGGCGCTCGGCCTGACCGTGTGGGTGTTCCAGCGGATTCTCGGGTACGGCAGCCTGGTCTACTACGTGCCTTTCGCCGTCGCTGTGCTGCTGGTGTCGCTCGGCTCGGACTACAACCTCTTCGTGGTCGGGCGGATCTGGGAGGAGGCACGGCGCCGGCCGGTGCGGGACGCCGTGGCCACCGCGGTTCCCCGGGCGTCGCGGGCGATCACGACGGCGGGGCTCGCGCTGGCGGCCGGCTTCGCCGTGCTGGCCCTGGTACCGCTGGATCAGTTCCGGGAGATCGCCGTCGCCATGGTCATCGGGATCACCATCGACACGTTCATCGTCCGGTCGCTGCTCGTGCCCTCGCTGGTGGTCCTGTCCGGGCGGGCTGGCCGCAAGGCGGGCTGGAAGCGCGCCAGGATTCCTCCTGCGCGGTGACGAGCACGGCGGCAAGGCTGCCTGTTGCCTGGCTGGCAGGCGGGATCTGTGCCGGGATCAGGACCTTGGCCGGACCGCTGATGACCGAAAGCCCCTCCCTCGATTACCGAACGTCAGGTGTACTGCTGGGCGTGGCCAACCAACCTGGCGGTGCGACGCTTCCCGGGATTACCGTACTGACCTGCCAGATCGAAGTGCGGCTATGACTGCCGGCCGATGCCCCAGCGCGCGATGGGCACCGATTTCGGTCAATTACACGCCCGGTGGCTGCACGCCCCGGCTGTGGATCCTGCACATCATGGCGGGCACAATGGCAGGAACCGACGCGTGGTTCCGTAATCCCGCCTCACAGGTGTCCGCTCACTTCGGCATCCCGAAAAATGGCCAGGCCCGGCAATGGGTGAACACACACGACACTGCCTGGCATGCGGCGGGCGCCAACCCCTACGCCATCGGGATCGAATGCGAGGGGCAGTCCGGCGATTCGCTCACCGCCAGCCAGATCCGCGAGATCGCCGCCATCCTGGCCTGGTCGGCCGCCGAGCACGGCATCCCGCTCCAGATCACCAACAATACGGGCGGGCGCGGCCTGGCCTACCACGCGCTCGGCGGTGCCGCCTGGGGCGGTCACCCGGCCTGCCCCGGCGCGCCGGTCATCGCGGCCCGGCCGGCCATTATCGAGTCCGCGCAGGGCGGACCCACGCCATCGGCGGAGGATGATGACATGCAAGGATTCCTCAGGACGGGCCCGAAAGCGCTGACCGTGATCAGTATCAAGGGCGGCTCCGCGAAGGAGATCCAGTTCATCGCGGATTACACCCTGCAGGGCACCGAGGCGCCCACGCTCCGGATCGCCGCCCACTCAGCGGCGGCCGGCTGGGGCGAGGTCACCCATCTGACCCTCCCCGCCAACGCGAAGGCCCGGCACCATTTCACCCACGGTGACGTGAACGGGATCTCTATCCGGCGCGCCGGCCAGGGCGACGACGCCGAAGTCGGCTGGAATCTGGTCTGAGCGAGATCCGTGCCGCCGCTGATGACCGGGGTCTGGGCCTGGCCGGGGCGGTCTTCGGCACTCACCCAGCCGGGGTGCCCGGAGCCGCCAGCGATCAGTCGGGTGCGGGCGGGCAATGCGCAGCAGGATGGTGGTGCCGGCTGGCCCGCTCCTCATCTCGGCAAGGTCGCAGACATGATTGACCACCCATGGTCCCTGCCCGGATGAGTCCGGTGGCGGCCTCGAACCGGTATGCGGCGCACCGCTGGCAAAACGCAGGTCTTGCGGCGGTGCGCATTGCCTGGACGGCTCACGCCCGGGTATGGGTGGCAGGTGGACCCGGTAGCGGCATTGCGCCAGATCGCATTCCAGCTTGAGCGGGCTGGTGCTCCCACCTACCGGGTGCGGGCGTTCCGCCGGGCTGCCCAGACGGTGGCGGGGCTTGCGCCGGGGGAGCTTGAGCGCCGCATCGGCGACGGCACGCTGCGCGCCCTGCCCGGGATCGGGCCGGTCACGGCCACGGTGATCGCGCAGGCAGCGAACGGCCAGCCACCGGACTACCTGGCCGAGCTGCTCAAGGAGGCGCCCGCCGCGGAGCGGACGGGCCTGCGCGCGGCGATGCGGGGCGATTGCCATACGCATTCGGACTGGTCGGACGGCGGCAGCCCGCCCGGGGAAATGGCCAGGTCGGCGCGTGAGATCGGGCACGAGTGGATCGCGCTCACCGACCATTCGCCGCGGCTGACCGTGGCCGGCGGCCTGTCCGCTGAGCGGCTGCGTGCCCAGCTCGACCTCGTCGATACTCTCAACGCTGAATTCGCCCCGTTCCGGATACTGACCGGAATCGAGGTCGACATCCTCGACGACGGCACCCTGGACCAGCGGGAAGACCTGCTCGCCCGGCTGGACATCGTGGTCGCCAGCGTGCATTCGCAGCTGCGGATGCACGCTGCGGCGATGACCGAGCGGATGGTGGCCGCTGTCGCCAGCCCGCATGTTGACGTGCTCGGGCATTGCACCGGCCGGCTTCTCACCGGCCGCACGCGGCCGGAATCGGCCTTCGACCCAGAGCGGGTATTCACCGCGTGCCGTGACCATGGCGTCGCGGTCGAGATCAACTGCCGGCCGGAACGCCGGGACCCACCCGACCGGCTACTGCGCCTCGCCACCGAGATCGGCTGCCTGTTCGCCATCGATAGCGACGCACACGCGCCGGGCCAGCTCGACTGGCTGGCGGATGGATGCAGGCGGGCCGAGGCGTTCGGTATCACCCCCGACCGGGTGATCAACACCCGCGCCGCCGGCGGCCTGATCTCGCGGGCGGCCCACTGAGCGGGCACGCCGCGGATCGGCGGGCCTGCCTGCCGCGCTTGACGGAATCGAAAACCTATTCGATAGTGTCAGTGTGGGAGCCGGGATCGCGCAGGTTACTCCGCTGTCGTTGCGGCATGATGACGCGATCCTGCCGGGGCTCCCGGCGCTGCCCGTGCTCCCGGCGCTGGCGGGGCTGCTCCCGGGCGGGCTGCCACGCGGGACCTCGGTGGCAACGAGCCGGTGGGGCCTGCTCTGCCTGGCGCTGGCCGCGGGCGCATCGGCGGGCGGGGCCTGGACCGCGCTGGTCGGGCTGCCACTGGCCGGGGTGACCGCGGCG
>DPMS01000047.1 GCA_003541285.1 Actinomycetota bacterium | reverse complement strand
TACTGGGAGCCGGCCAAGTGGGTGGCGCGGCTGCGGGCGGCCGGGCAGGCCAGGTCAGGCGAGCCAGGCGGACTGCCCGGCCCGGGCGGGCCTGCCCGGCCGGGTGCTGTTCCGCGCCGAACTGGGATTCTCTGAACAATCCAATCCGAGTTGGAAGTTCGGGCATCGTTGCAGGTGGCGAAGGTGCATGAGCGTTGAGCGCCGCGCGGGGCTAGTGCCTGAAAGCGGCAACGAGGAGAAGCTGGGCGGGGGGTTCAGCGTCGTATGTCCGCTTTCTGCAGTGTCCAGGGTGCGGTCACGGCCGCCAGGACCTGGCGAACACGACATGCCGGTCAGCGTGGCGACCTGCGGCCGTGGCAACTCAGCCTGCTGAGCTGCGGCGATGTCCCGTAGTTCAGGTAACTGGTAGCCGCGCCCGGACCCCGTGCGGCGGGAAACGTCCCCACCGTGACGCGTAGAACCACGCCTGCAGCGCTGCCGCGTCATCCCAGCCCATCTGCCGGATCGACGGCGGGAAGGGACGGCCTTCCCTGATCGCCCTGCGCAAGATGTTGGCGAGCTGGCTGATGGCCAGTACCGACGAGCGGGTGCCGTCCGCGGCCTGCCAGTGCGCCATCCACGCCAGCTCGGCCTGGATCACCCCGGGCAGCCCCGTCAGGTTGATCCGGTAGTCGTCGTTCTCGGTGATCGACTCCCAGCCCTCGACGTCGTCGCCGATGACCGGGCCGCGCCAGGGCCCGGGCAGCTGCGACCACAGCCGCCAGATCGGGTCCTGGCCGCCGGCCAGGTGCAGGCCCTGGCGCTCACCGGCCATCGGGCACCTGCCACGACGACGTGTATGACTTCCAGTTGGCCGCCGCCCGCAGATCGTCGTCCTCGCGGACCCAGCCATACAGGTCGATGGTGGTCTGCACGTGGGCGTGGCCCAGGCGGCGGGATACCACCCATTCCGGGGTGCCGGCCAGCAGCAAGGCGGAGGCGTGGCTGTGCCTGAACCAGTGCGGCGTCCACCCGGCCGGGCCGATGCCCTTCTTCTTCAGCGCCGTGACCTTGTCGCGAACCGTGCCCTCCCGGATCGCGGCCAGCAGCGGCGGGCGGTCAAGGTTAACCAGCAGCGGCGAGCCCGGCGACACATCCATGCCGACCCCGGCGGCCCGGCAGGCCAGATGAGTCAGGTAGTCAGCGAACAGCCGCTCCAGATCCGCGCTGACATAGATGCGGCGCGGCCGCATCATCTTCACCCGCGCCCCGTTCGGGTTCCCCTCCCGCGGCACGACCTCGATATAAGCGGTGCCGCCCCGGCCCATCACGAAGTCGCTGATCACCATGCCCAGCACCTCGCCGAGCCTCATACCTTTTCTCGGGGTCCTTTTCGTGTTGCGTAGTGTTGCGCGAACGACTCATCCCTTGTGGTTTCACGGCGTGTCTTCCGGGGTGTCGTGCATGTTACTGATAGTAGTTATACCTGTTCAACGGGGTGATGATCAGGAGGCTATGGTGCGGGCGTTCCCGGTGCGGCTGCCGTCTGGCGCAAGGTACTGGACGGTGCTGGACACCGACCTGGCGGTCGTGCCGGCCGCGGACGCGTTCTTGCGGCATGTCAGGTTCGGGCGGGATGGCGCCGAGTCGACGACGAGGAGCTACGCGTACTCGATCGTGCTGTTCCTGCGCTGGTGCGAGCGGACCGGCCGGACGTGGACCGAGGGGGCGGGGCATCTCGGGTCGTTCATGACGTGGCTGCGTCACGCCGGCCCGCAGGCGTCAGGGGACGGGGCCGGCGGGGCAGCGGTCCTGGCCGGGCCCGGGACCGCTCCGGCCCGGTCGGCCGGCCGGGTGAACGGCGTGCTCACCGCGGTGCGGGGCATGGCGGTCCACGCGGCGGCAGCCGGGCAGGCGCCGGGAGACCTAGTCCCTCTGCTGTATGAGGTGGCCGATGCCCGGGACCTGCCGGCCGAGGCCCGCGGCGACGGGCGGATGAGCTGGCGGCTGCGTGCCCGGCACCGCCTGCACGAACCGGAAACACGGGTCGACCGGGCCTCCGATGAGGAGATCGTCGCGCTGCTGACAGCGTGCCTGTCTGCACGGGACCGGCTGATCGTGCTGCTGATGGCCCGCGCCGGGCTGCGCTGCGGCGAGCTGTGCGGGCTGCGCCGCTCCGACGTGCACCTGCTGGCGGACTCCCGCCCGCTGGGCTGTGAGGTCGCCCGCGCGCACCTGCACGTGACCCGGCGGGAGGACAACCCGAACGGGGCCTGGGCCAAGTCCCGGCGGCAGCGGGCCGTGCCGCTGGATTTCCTCGTCGTGCAGGCGCTCGACACCTACGAGCTTGAGCGGGCGGGCATCCCGCGGGCGGGCGGGAGCGATTTCCTTCTGGTCAACTTGTTCCGCGGGCTGGTTGGCGTTCCGATGCGGCCCGGTGCCGTCGGTGACCTGATCACGGCGGCGTCCGTGCGGGCCGGCCTGGGCCGGCGCCTCACGCCGCACATGCTCCGCCACTCATGCGGGTCGAACCTGCTGGACGCGGGCGGGTCACTCGACGAGGCGCAGGACATTCTCGGTCATATGCACCCGTCCTCGACGCAGGTGTACCTGCATCCGGACCCGGCCCGGNNGAGCCGGCTGGAACCCGGAGATCCGGGTGCTGTCGATGCCGGCCGCGCACCCTCTGCTGGGCCGCCGGCTATGCCGGACAGGCGGGTGCACCGCGACCGCGCACGGCAGCGGGACCGGCGGCCTGTGCTACCAGTGCTCGTCCCGGCTGGTGCGGGCCGGCTGGGCCCCGGAAGAGATCAGGTCGGCGGGAGAACTGCCACCGCTGCCCGCCCGGGCGGACGGGTGCCTGGTTCCCGGCTGCCAGCGGATGTCCCCGGGCGGGCGCCAGGGACAGCGGGCCGGGCTGTGCCAGGCCCACTCCCGCCGGTTCCGCCGTGTCCCGGGCACGACGATCGAGGCGTTCCTGGCCGATCCGCGGGTCCGGCCGCTGCCCCCGCTCGGGCCGTGCCGGGTCGCGGCGTGCAGCCGCCGCTCGGAAAGCGAGCACGGCTACTGCCCCACGCACTACGTCCGCTGGCGCGCCGCTGTCGCCGCTGCCCCGGGCACTGACCAGGAACGGTGGGACCTGGCCTGCCCGGCCGTCGCCGAACCCGGGCGGGTCAGCCTGCGCGGCCTGCCGCCGCTCGTCGTGGTGCAGGTCCTGGCCGGGATCCAGTATCGCGCCCGCGAGCAGGGCGCGAAGATCACCGACGTGTCCCTGCGGGCGGTCTGTGACGGGCTGCGCCGCCAGCGCGCCGTCTCAGCCGTGACAGCCGACCCGGAGCAGATCACGGGAAAGGCGGCCCGGTCCCTGCTCCGCGCGTTCGCCCGCCGCGCCCGGCTCGCGCTCGCCGACCCGGCCCGCGAGCAGCTCGCCGACACATGGGACCTGGCCGTCTTCGGCCATCCCGGCGGACTGTCGTTCACCGCGATCACGCAGCCGTGGCTGCGGGAGGCGGCGAAAGCATGGGCCGCGGAGGAACTACCCCGCCACCGCGGCGGCGGTGCCGCCAAGGTCCGGGAGAAGATCAGCGCGACCGTCCGGCTGTCCGAGAGCCTGCGCTGCCGCGACGACCGCGGCGAGGACCCTCAAGTGCTCGGGCGCACCGACGCCGAGGCATTCCTGAACCGGCTCGGCTACCTGGAATCGGCAGGGAGGATCAGCCGCTACCAGCGCAACGTCCTCTGCCGCGGCACCCGCTTCGTGCTGACCGGGATCCGCGCACTGGGCCTGACCCGTCCCGGGCAGCCGGCCGCCGGGCTGCCCGGCGACTTCACCGTCGGGGCCGGTGACATTCCCGCCGATCCGGTGCGCGGCGAGCCGGGCCGCGATCTGCCCGCCGGGGTCATGAACCAGCTGTGCGCCGGCCTGGACTCCCTGGAGCCGGCCGAGGTCCGCACCGCGATCGCCATCGCGATCGATACCGGCCGCCGCCCGGAGGACATCCTCGGCCTGCCGCTGGACTGCCTGGACCGAGACCCGGACGGCGCGCCGGTCCTCGTCTACGACAACATCAAGGCCGACAGGCTCAGCCGGCGCCTGCCCGTCGGCGAGGCCACCGCCGACGTGATCAGAGCCCAGCAGGCCCGCGTCCGAGCCCGCTACCCCGCCGAGCCCGTCGGCACGCTCAGGCTGCTGCCGACCCCGCGGGCCAACCCGCACGGCCGCAAGGCCATCACCATCGCGATGCTCGGTGACCGGCACCGGGACTGGGCGATGAGCCTGGGGCCCCTGCTCGCCGGCGACGGCGCCGAAATCGACCCGGACCGTCTCGTCCCCTACGCATACCGCCACACCTACGCCCAGCGGCACGCCGACGCCGGCGTCCCGATCGACGTCCTCGCAGAGCTTCTCGACCATCGCGATCTTAACGCGACGCGCCGCTACTACCGGGTCGGCGAAGAACGCCGCCGCGACGCCGTCGACAAGGTCACCGCAATGAGCTTCGACCGCCACGGCAACCGCGTCTGGCGTCACGCCCGTGCGCTGCTGGAATCCGAGCACGCCCGGTATGCCGTCGGGGAAACCGCCGTCCCCTACGGCACCTGCAGCGAGCCGTCCAACGTCGCCGCGGGAGGCGGCGCCTGCCCCGTCCGGTTCCGCTGCGCCGGCTGCGACCACTTCCGCACCGACGTCTCCTACCTCCCCGACCTGACCGCCTACCTCGATGACCTGCTCCGCACCCGGGAACGCCTCGCCGCAGCCATCGGCGGCATCGACGAGTGGGCACGCGCCGACGCCACCCCGGCCGAGGAGGAGATCACCCGGATCCGGCGGCTCATCAGCCGGATCAAGGGCGACATCGCAGACCTGCCCGCCGACGGCCGCGCCCGCATCGACGAGGCGGTCACCGTCATCCGCAAGCACCGCGCGGTCAGCCTCGGCATGCCGGCCGTCCGGCCGGCCGCACCCGGATCCCGGGCACTCCAGTGACCGGGACGCCGCAGACCGGGGCAATGAGGAAAGGACGCCAGGCCGACTCCGCCCGCCGGCGCCAGCGGGTCATCGCCGCGATCAACCGGGCCTCCGCCGACGGCACCGAGATCAGCGTGTCCTCCATCGCCCGGGCCGCGTCGGTTGACCGAACCTTCCTCTACCGCCACCGAGACCTCCTCGCCCAGGTCCACGCCCTCGAAGCCGCCCCGACCGCAGCAGCCGGAAGCACATCCGGCCCAGCCGTGACACGGGAATCACTGCAGGCCGATCTGCTCGCCGCCCACGAACGCACAGCCCGGCTGTCTGCCCGCATCCAGCAGCTCGAGAAACGGCTGTCAGAAGCCCTCGGCGGGCAGGCATGGAGGGAATCCGGGCTTGGCGCCCCCGCCGACATCGACGTGCTCACCCAGAAAATCACCTACCTCGAACAGCAAGCCGCCGATCTCCGGCTCCAGCTCGAAGAACGCGACGACGAC